>NZ_JBRIKK010000053.1:0-612 GCF_052976705.1 Staphylococcus sp. MSU001 | reverse complement strand
TGAGTCCGAGACATAAAGTTCTAGGATAAGTAAATAAAGACAATTTCTATTGAAATAATACAGAAATTGTCTTTATTATAAATTTTTTGATTATTTTCAGCTCGTTGAGCTGTTACTTTTCTTATATTAAGTGACATTAGCACAAATCCTAGTTCTCTTTTGGCTTTATTTATCCCTCGAACGGACATTCGAGTGAAACCCAAAATAGCCTTCATAAATCCAAAAACAGGATCCACATCAATTTTTCTTTGACTGTATATGGTTTTTGTTTTTGGTTCTGAAAGCTTTTTATTAATTTGGTCTTTAAAAAATATTCCCAATTATAATTCTTCATTATTTTTTTATTTGTTTTTGAATTGAAGTTTATACAATGGTGTTTCAGAGGACACTCTTAACAATCATCACATTCATATAATTTCAAGTCTCGTTTAAAACCATATTTATCATAGTGATAGGCATATCTTTTAAATTCTAGTCTTTGATTGTTCGGACAAATGAATTCATCGTTAATTTAGTTTAGTAATGTTTATTAAATTATACGAAAGTGCCTTATTTTTATAAAATATTTTAGTGTAAAATTTCATATAAACACAAAGTATTTTGGCGAGACTT
>NZ_JBRIKK010000052.1:0-684 GCF_052976705.1 Staphylococcus sp. MSU001 | reverse complement strand
ATTGTTAAAACTCATTTACTGGCTATTTCTCTAGGGTTTATGTCCCAGACTCATTATTTTTTTTGAATAGTTTAGAAAAGATAGATTGTTTTTGTTCATTTTTTTTTGAATAGTTTAGAAAAGATAGATTGTTTTTGTTCATTTTTTTTGATGCTTTTGGAGTAATGATATCTTCTTTTGAATCTATATTATCAGTTTCTATTTTTTTGGTATTACTTAATATATTTTGGCTATTTAAATTCAAAGATTGTTCTTGTTTTAATGCAATTGTTAAATCGTCAATTTGTCGATTCTTTTGTCGAATTTCTGATTCTAAATGCTCTATGTATTTATCGATATAACTGCTATATTGGTTATTTAATGATGGTTCTGTTGCAAAGTTAGAAAAATATAGCTAACTACCATTTTATCATGTCGTTGTTCCCTTAACTGGCTAACATATCCCTAATTTCGTGGCATGGCGAAAATCCGTAGATCTGAAGAGATCTGCGGTTCTTTTTATATAGAGCGTAAATACATTCAATACCTTTTAAAGTATTCTTTGCCGTATTGATACTTTGATATCTTGTCTTTCTTACTTTAATATGACGGTGATCTTGCTCAATGAGGTTATTCAGATATTTCGATGTACAATGACAGTCAGGTTTAAGTTTAAAAGCTTTAATTACTTTAGCTATTGCTACT
>NZ_JBRIKK010000051.1:0-706 GCF_052976705.1 Staphylococcus sp. MSU001 | reverse complement strand
AGTTAACACAGAAATTACTCCGATTAAGATAGAAGCAACAGATAATAGTGGTCAAGCGGTAACGAATAAAGTAGAAAGCCTACCTGACGGCGTAACGTTTGATGAAGCAACGAATACAATCAGTGGTACGCCAAGTGAAGTGGGTAGTTACACAGTGACGGTAACGACAACGGATGAGAGTGGCAACGCAACAGAAACAACATTCACAATTAATGTAGAAGATACGACAAAACCAACGGTTGAAGATATTGCGGATCAAACACAAGAAGTTAATACAGAGATTGAGCCAATTAAGATAGAAGCGACAGACAATAGTGGTCAAGCAGTAACAAATAAAGTAGACGGCTTACCTGACGGTGTAACGTTTGATGAGGCAACGAACACAATCAGTGGTACGCCAAGTGAGGTTGGCAGTTACACAGTGACGGTAACGACAACAGATGAGAGTGGTAACGCAACAGAAACAACATTCACAATTGATGTAGAAGATACGACAAAACCAACGGTTGAAGATATTGCAGATCAAACGCAAGAAGTTAACACAGAAATTGAGCCAATTAAGATAGAAGCAACAGACAATAGTGGCCAAGCAGTAACAAATAAAGTAGAAGGTTTACCTGACGGCGTAACATTTGATGAAGCAACGAATACAATTAGTGGAACACCAAGTGAAGTGGGTCGTTACGATATTACAGTAACGACAACG
>NZ_JBRIKK010000050.1:0-733 GCF_052976705.1 Staphylococcus sp. MSU001 | reverse complement strand
TTTCTTACCGACAAGAATTAATTATACTCTTCATAGTTGTTTAAGTCAACAACTTTTTGAAATTAATTTTAGTCGTTTATTTAATGATTAGTTAAGTTGTTTCGCTCAACAAATAAATACTATACAGACTTATCCCCGTTTTAACAACAGTAAAAATTACACTATTAAAAGATAATCAAAATCACTCCAAAGGAAAAACCGAACTTTCTTCTTGTAGAATTCAATTACAAACGTGTTATACAGAAAAATGATGGTTAAAATGAAACTAAAATGCCTATATAAACCCTATTCACAAACTTTATTTTTGTTGTTCATTTTAAAATATTTTTACTATTTTTCTATAATCATTATTTTTTTATTCCAAACACCTTACATCTTCCTTGAGGAATGAAGGGTTGATTCTTATCCTCATTAATAATAAATGTAATTATAAAAGTCTCTCCATAAACTCAATAAGTCTAAATTCTAAAAAGCTAAACAAAAATCTTATCATATTCGTTATTTCAATCCATTAACGAACCCCAACTTGCTCTGTCTGGTGAATTTCTCAGTGAAATTCTTTGTGTTGGGGCCCCGAACCCCAACTTGCTCTGTCTGGTGAATTTCTCAGTGAAATTCTTTGTGTTGGGGCCCCGAACCCCAACTTGCTCTGTCTGGTGAATTTCTCAGTGAAATTCTCTATGTTAAAGAGCTTCATATATAAGTGTATTTAATCTTCTTCTATTTAAATATA
>NZ_JBRIKK010000049.1:0-741 GCF_052976705.1 Staphylococcus sp. MSU001 | reverse complement strand
CGCGAAGTTATAATAATTCGATTACGTAAATTATCATAATTTCTATAACCAAAAGATACCCTTTTAATGAGTTTGATTTTATTATTAATTCCTTCTAACGGACCGTTGGTCAGGTTAGAATATGTCATAGTATTTTCAATGAAAGCAGCTAATCGTCTTAAAGTTCTAATGACCGAGCGTAATTTAGGACACACATCTGAAAGATGAATAGAAAAAAGTTTATGATTAAATTTCTCTATTTGGTTCTCTTTTAATAATCGTCTTAGCTCATGAACGTAGTGATATGTATTAAATAATTTTACATCTACACCTAATAAGTAATTTATAATGCCTTTTTCGGTTTTCCACTCTTTAAATAAATGGACTTTATGATAATTAAATACTTCTAGCGTTTCAAAAGGTTTAAGAAATAGTTTCCAATAACTTTTATATTTATTATAAAGCGGTCTATTAGAGGTTCTATAACAATTCATTACATGAACTCTAGACATATTTAACGCTCGATTTAAGGATTGAACAATATGAAAACGGTCAATAATAATCTTCGCGTTAGGAAATAATTGTTTGATTAGTGACATATATGGTTCATACATATCAATCGTTACTGTTTTGACTTTTTGTCTTAGTTTCAAAGAATAGCGATAAAAATGATCTTTTAGCGATTTTAACTTACGATCCGCTACCACATCTACGATGCAGTGCGATACAGCATCTGCATAAATAAAACTCATTTTTCCGATT
>NZ_JBRIKK010000048.1:0-773 GCF_052976705.1 Staphylococcus sp. MSU001 | reverse complement strand
TTTAATTTCCGGTATGATTTTATTGGTTACCAATTCATGGTAGAGGGCTTTAGAATCCTCATTCATCTTTGATTCATGGTTTTGAATACTCTTTTTCCATACAAATGTATATCGATTGGCATTTGCTTCAATTTTTGTACCATCAATAAAAATAGCTTTATCATCTATAAGATTTTGTTTTACACACTGACTGTAAAATTGAATAAATAAAGATTCTAATAAAGCATCTACTTTTGGATTTACTCTAAATCGATTAATTGTTTTATAAGAAGGTTTTTGATTTTGTGATAGCCACATCATTCGGATGCTATCATTAAGCATTTTTTCTATTTTACGACCTGAGAATACAGATTGTGTGTAGGCATATAGAATCACTTTTAACATCATTTTAGGATGGTACGAAGTTGCACCACGGTGATGTCTGAATTCGTCGAATTCATTGTCAGGAATTGTTTCAACAATATCATTTACATGTCGTGAAATATCATTTGTGGGGATAAGAACTGAAGTTTCCATTGGTAGAGTAAGTTGAGTCATGTTATAATTTTTATACATAAGGCACCTCGTTAATTTAGTTTAGTGATGTTTATTAAATTATACGAAAGTGCTTTATTTTTTTAAAGTATTACAATGTAAAATTACATATAAATACAAAGTATTTTGGCGAGACTCTTGAGGGAACAGGACAAGCTGAAGACTACAGGCTGAAGCTGTCCCCTAAGAAAGCGAGCCAACAATACGGAGTATTGTAAATAAAGAAGCCAGTAAATGAA
>NZ_JBRIKK010000047.1:0-834 GCF_052976705.1 Staphylococcus sp. MSU001 | reverse complement strand
GGGTCTACGTCAAATCGGACTGATGAGTCCAAATATTGAGATTAAGCAACCTTAGGTTGTTTAATCTCTTTTTTTGTTGTTGAGGCAAATAGTCGCGAAGTTATAATAATTCGATTACGCAAATTATCATAATTTCTATAACCAAAAGATACCCTTTTAATGAGTTTGATTTTATTATTAATTCCTTCTAACGGACCGTTGGTCAGGTTAGAATATGTCATAGTATTTTCAATGAAAGTTGCTAATCGTCTTAAAGTTCTAATGACTGGGCGTAATTTAGGACACACATCTGAAAGATGAATAGAAAAGAGTTTATGATTAAATTTCTCTATTTGATTTTCTTTTAATAATCTTCTTAGCTCATGAACGTAGTGATATGTATTAAATAATTCTACATCTACACCTAATAAGTAATTTATAATGCCTTTTTCGGTTTTCCACTCTTTAAATAAATGGACTTTATGATAATTAAATGCTTCTAGCGTTTCAAAAGGTTTAAGAAATAGTTTCCAATAACTTTTATATTTATTATAAAGCGGTCTATTAGAGATTCTATAACTATTCATTACATGAACCCTAGACATATTTAACGCTCGATTTAAAGATTGAACAATATGAAAACGATCAATAATAATCTTCGCGTTAGGAAATAATTGTTTGATTAGTGACATATATGGTTCATACATATCAATCGTTACTGTTTTGACTTTTTGTCTGAGTTTTAAAGAATAGCGATAAAAATGATCTTTAAGCGATTTTAACTTACGATCCGCTACCACATCTACGATGCGGTGCGATACAGCATCTGCATAAATAAAGCTCATTTTTCCTATA
>NZ_JBRIKK010000045.1:0-1114 GCF_052976705.1 Staphylococcus sp. MSU001 | reverse complement strand
AATGAGTCCGGGACATAAAGTTCTTGGATAAGTGAAAAAAAGACAATTTCTATTGAAATAATATAGAAATTGTCTTTTTTATAAATTTTTTGATTATTTTCAGCTCGTTGAGCTACTACTTTTCTTATATTAAGTGCCATTAATACAAAACCAAGTTCTCTTTTGACTTTATTGAGTCCTCGGACAGACATCCGAGTGAAACCCAAAATAGCCTTCATAAATCCAAAAACAGGTTCCACATCAATTTTTCTTTGACTGTAGATATTTTTTGTTTCTGGTTCTGAAAGCTTTTTGTTAATTTGGGATTTAAAATATTCCCAGTTATAATTCTTCATTATTTTTTTGTTTGTTTTTGAATTGAAGTTCATACATTGATTTTTCAGAGGACATTCTGAACAATCATCACATTCATATAATTTGAAGTCTCGCTTATAACCATACTTATCATGACGATAGGCATATCTTTTAAAACCTAGCCGTTTATTATTCGGACAAATGAATTCGTCATTAATTTCGTCATAGTTCCAATTTTGAGTATTAAAGATGTCACTTTTATATTTTTTAGTTTTATCTTTTATAAACATTCCATATGTTATGAGTGGCGTTCGATTAAAGTCATCTATAATTGCCTTATAATTTGATTCACTACCATAACCTGCATCAGCTACAATATATTCAGGTAAATGACCGTAGGTCTCTTGAATTGAATTTAAAAATGGAATCATCGTTCTAGTATCCGTTGGATTTTGATACACATTATAAGATAAAACAAATTGGGAATTTGTCGCTATTTGTAAATTATACCCTGGCTTAAGTTGTCCATTTTTCATGTGATCTTCTTTCATTCTCATAAATGTCGCATCATGATCTGTCTTAGAATAACTATTTCTATCCTTTAAAATAGATTTTTGAAATTCGTATCGATACTTTCGCTCAAAATAATCATTGATTTGCTTTTTGTATTTTTTGATTTTAGTTCTTTTGAGACGTATTTGTTTTCTTGTTTTAGTACATTTTTCATTGTTGATATGTTGGTTTAAATCTTCGATTTCTTTATCTAAGTGACTACCAATCAAATCTATTTCTTCTTTTGTTAATTCATTATCATGATCTT
>NZ_JBRIKK010000044.1:0-1266 GCF_052976705.1 Staphylococcus sp. MSU001 | reverse complement strand
CCCTTTGTATTGTCCATTGTAGCACGTGTGTAGCCCAAATCATAAGGGGCATGATGATTTGACGTCATCCCCACCTTCCTCCGGTTTGTCACCGGCAGTCAACTTAGAGTGCCCAACTTAATGATGGCAACTAAGCTTAAGGGTTGCGCTCGTTGCGGGACTTAACCCAACATCTCACGACACGAGCTGACGACAACCATGCACCACCTGTCACTCTGTCCCCCGAAGGGGAAAACTCTATCTCTAGAGGGGTCAGAGGATGTCAAGATTTGGTAAGGTTCTTCGCGTTGCTTCGAATTAAACCACATGCTCCACCGCTTGTGCGGGTCCCCGTCAATTCCTTTGAGTTTCAACCTTGCGGTCGTACTCCCCAGGCGGAGTGCTTAATGCGTTAGCTGCAGCACTAAGGGGCGGAAACCCCCTAACACTTAGCACTCATCGTTTACGGCGTGGACTACCAGGGTATCTAATCCTGTTTGATCCCCACGCTTTCGCACATCAGCGTCAGTTACAGACCAGAAAGTCGCCTTCGCCACTGGTGTTCCTCCATATCTCTGCGCATTTCACCGCTACACATGGAATTCCACTTTCCTCTTCTGCACTCAAGTTTTCCAGTTTCCAATGACCCTCCACGGTTGAGCCGTGGGCTTTCACATCAGACTTAAAAAACCGCCTACGCGCGCTTTACGCCCAATAATTCCGGATAACGCTTGCCACCTACGTATTACCGCGGCTGCTGGCACGTAGTTAGCCGTGGCTTTCTGATTAGGTACCGTCAAGACGTGCATAGTTACTTACACATTTGTTCTTCCCTAATAACAGAGTTTTACGATCCGAAGACCTTCATCACTCACGCGGCGTTGCTCCGTCAGGCTTTCGCCCATTGCGGAAGATTCCCTACTGCTGCCTCCCGTAGGAGTCTGGACCGTGTCTCAGTTCCAGTGTGGCCGATCACCCTCTCAGGTCGGCTACGCATCGTTGCCTTGGTAAGCCGTTACCTTACCAACTAGCTAATGCGGCGCGGATCCATCTATAAGTGACAGCAAAACCGTCTTTCACTATTGAACCATGCGGTTCAATATATTATCCGGTATTAGCTCCGGTTTCCCGAAGTTATCCCAGTCTTATAGGTAGGTTATCCACGTGTTACTCACCCGTCCGCCGCTAACGTCAGAGGAGCAAGCTCCTCGTCTGTTCGCTCGACTTGCATGTATTAGGCACGCCGCCAGCGTTCATCCTGAGCCAGGATCAAACTCTCCATAAAAA
>NZ_JBRIKK010000043.1:0-1273 GCF_052976705.1 Staphylococcus sp. MSU001 | reverse complement strand
TAATGATGATGTTGACTGTCTTCTTCTTTCACGATACAAAACAATTTTTCACTATGATTATTGTTAGAAGTTTCAGTCTGTATTGTGACATGTTGAATATTTTGATGATTGAGTTCATGTTCTATACGTTTAAGTAAAAACTCATTTTCAGTAATGGTCATTGTATCTTCTACAACAATATGACAAGATAACGCGTTTAATCCGCTAGTTACTGACCAAACATGAAAGTCATGAATATTTTTAACTTCTTTGAATTTTTTAATAGTTTTAATAATGTCTTTTGTATTTATATTGCTTGGTGCTCCCTCCATTAATACATGAAGACTTGATTTTGTTACATAAAAGCCGCTACGTAGTACTAAAATTGCTACAATCACACTTGCTAAAGGATCCGCCCACCCCCATCTAAAAAATATAATGAGAAGGGCTGCTATAACTGCACCTATAGATCCAAGCATGTCGCTTATTACATGCAAATATGCTCCACGCATATTTAAGTTTTCTTCTACATCGCTCCCGCGCAGCATTATCCAAGCCACAATAATATTAATAAACAAGCCTACCAAGGCGATAATTAACATGCCTGTAGAAGCTACCTCAGGGGGGTTTTTAAATCTCTCAATAGCTTCATAAAAAATATAGATAGCTATTAACATCAAAGTAATACCATTAAGTACAGCTGCTAGTATTTCAAACCTTTTGTAGCCAAAAGTTTTATTTGTATTAGCTTGCTTCGCTCCTAAAGTAAATGCAATTAAAGCAATACCTAAAGAAATAGAATCACTTAACATATGACCAGCATCTGAAATTAACGCAAGACTGTTAGTAAAGAAACCACCTAACCCTTCTACAATCATGTAACTTGTAATAATAATAAAACTAATTAATAAAGTCTTTTTGTTCGCGCCATGTGTATGATTATGATTGTGATCGTTTTCCATTTAATCCCTCCTCTTTTTAATGATGAAAAATATTTTCTATAATTTGAATTTTTGTTTTTATAACTATAGAGTTAAAAAATATAAAATTTCAATTAATGTTTTGTTACTCGAAGAAAATCATACTAACTTATGAATATATGCTCATATATTCATAAGTTAGTATGATTTTTATCCTTTGTCAATATAGAAATGCTTTGTATTTTGTATATTAAATAAAAACCCTACTTTGCTTTGGACAGTAGTGGGATTTTTGCATATGATAAACCACACTTCACTTGCTAAATATTAACTATATTATAATTAACAAGTGATAATTTCTTTTTAGAGAAAAT
>NZ_JBRIKK010000042.1:0-1354 GCF_052976705.1 Staphylococcus sp. MSU001 | reverse complement strand
GGAGTGTGGGACATAAAGTCCCAGGATAAGTAAACAAAGACAATTTCTATTGAAATAATATAGAAATTGTCTTTGTTATAATTTTTTTGATTATTTTCAGCTCGTTGAGCTGTTACTTCTCTTATATTAAGTACCATTAGCACAAATCCTAGTTCTCTATTATAATTTTTCATTATTTTTTTATTTGTTTTTGATTTAAAGTTCATACATTGTTGTTTCAGAGGACATTCTGAACAATCATCACATTCATATAATTTAAAGTTTCGTTTAAAACTATATTTATCATGACGATAGGCATATCTTTTAAATCCTAGTCTTTGATTGTTCAGACAAATGAATTCATCGTTAATTTCGTAATAATCCCAATTACGAGTATTGAAGATGTCACTTTTATATTTTTTAGTTTTATCTTTTTTAAACATTCCAAAAGTTATGAGTGGCGTTCGATTAAAATTATCTATAATTGCCATATAATTGGCTTCGCTACCATAACCTGCGTCAGCTACAATATATTCAGGTAAATGACCGTAAGTCTCTTGATTTGAATTTAAAAAAGGTATTAGTGTTCTTGTATCAGTCGGATTTTGATACACATCATAAAATAAAACGAATTGAGAATTTGTCGCTATTTGTAAATTATACCCTGGCTCAAGTTGTCCATTTTTCATATAATCTTCTTTCATTCTCATAAATGTGGCATCGTGGTCTGTTTTAGAATAACTATTTCTATCCTTTAAAATAGATTTTTGGACTTCGTATTTATGCTTTCGCTTAGAGTAATCATTAATTTGCTTTTTGTATTTTTTAATTTTAGTTCTTTTGAGCCGTATTTGTTTTCTTATTTTAGTACATTTTTCATTATCGATATGTTGGTTTAAATCTTCGATTTCTTTATCTAAATGACTACCAATCAAATCTATTTCTTCTTTTGTTAAGTCATTATCGTGATCTTTTTTAATCTCAGGTATGATTTTATTTATCACCAATTCATGATAGAGTACTTTAGAGTTTTCATTCATCCTTGACTCATGGTTGTGAATACTTTTTTCCATACGAATGTATATCGATTGGTATTTACCTCAACTTTCGTACCATCAATAAAAATGGCCTAATCATCTATAATATTTTGTTTCAAACACTGACTATGAAATTGAATAAATAATGATTCTAATAAAGCGTCTACTTTGGGATTTACTCTGAATCGATTAATCGTTTTATAAGAAGGCTTTTGATTTTGTGATAGCCACATCATTCGGATACTATCATTGAGTAATTTTTCTATCTTACGTCCTGAAAACACAGATTGGGTGTAGGCATATAAACACAAAGTATTTTGGCGAGACTCTTGAGGGAT
>NZ_JBRIKK010000041.1:0-1983 GCF_052976705.1 Staphylococcus sp. MSU001 | reverse complement strand
AAGAACACTCACAAGATTAATAACTAGTTTTAGCTATTTATTTTGAATTGTTATTCAAAATATGGTGGAAACATAGATTAAGTTATTAAGGGCGCACGGTGGATGCCTTGGCACTAGAAGCCGATGAAGGACGTTACTAACGACGATATGCTTTGGGTAGCTGTAAGTAAGCGTTGATCCAGAGATTTCCGAATGGGGGAACCCAGCATGAGTTATGTCATGTTATCGACATGTGAATTCATAGCATGTCAGAAGGCAGACCCGGAGAACTGAAACATCTTAGTACCCGGAGGAAGAGAAAGAAAAATCGATTCCCTGAGTAGCGGCGAGCGAAACGGGAAGAGCCCAAACCAACAAGCTTGCTTGTTGGGGTTGTAGGACACTCTATACGGAGTTACAAAAGAACATGTTAGACGAATCATCTGGAAAGATGAATCAAAGAAGGTAATAATCCTGTAGTCGAAAACATATTCTCTCTTGAGTGGATCCTGAGTACGACGGAGCACGTGAAATTCCGTCGGAATCTGGGAGGACCATCTCCTAAGGCTAAATACTCTCTAGTGACCGATAGTGAACCAGTACCGTGAGGGAAAGGTGAAAAGTACCCCGGAAGGGGAGTGAAAGAGAACTTGAAACCGTGTGCTTACAAGTAGTCAGAGCCCGTTAATGGGTGATGGCGTGCCTTTTGTAGAATGAACCGGCGAGTTACGATCTGATGCAAGGTTAAGCAGCAAATGTGGAGCCGCAGCGAAAGCGAGTCTGAATAGGGCGTTGAGTATTTGGTCGTAGACCCGAAACCAGGTGATCTACCCTTGGTCAGGTTGAAGTTCAGGTAACACTGAATGGAGGACCGAACCGACTTACGTTGAAAAGTGAGCGGATGAACTGAGGGTAGCGGAGAAATTCCAATCGAACTTGGAGATAGCTGGTTCTCTCCGAAATAGCTTTAGGGCTAGCCTCAAGTGATGATTATTGGAGGTAGAGCACTGTTTGGACGAGGGGCCCCTCTCGGGTTACCGAATTCAGACAAACTCCGAATGCCAATTAATTTAACTTGGGAGTCAGAACATGGGTGATAAGGTCCGTGTTCGAAAGGGAAACAGCCCAGACCACCAGCTAAGGTCCCAAAATATATGTTAAGTGGAAAAGGATGTGGCGTTGCCCAGACAACTAGGATGTTGGCTTAGAAGCAGCCATCATTTAAAGAGTGCGTAATAGCTCACTAGTCGAGTGACACTGCGCCGAAAATGTACCGGGGCTAAACATATTACCGAAGCTGTGGATTGTCCTTTGGACAATGGTAGGAGAGCGTTCTAAGGGCGTCGAAGCATGATCGCAAGGACATGTGGAGCGCTTAGAAGTGAGAATGCCGGTGTGAGTAGCGAAAGACGGGTGAGAATCCCGTCCACCGATTGACTAAGGTTTCCAGAGGAAGGCTCGTCCGCTCTGGGTTAGTCGGGTCCTAAGCTGAGGCCGACAGGCGTAGGCGATGGATAACAGGTTGATATTCCTGTACCACCTAGTATCGTTTTAATCGATGGGGGGACGCAGTAGGATAGGCGAAGCGTGCTGTTGGAGTGCACGTCCAAGCAGTAAGGCTGAGTGTTAGGCAAATCCGGCACTCATAAGGCTGAGCTGTGATGGGGAGAGGAAATTGTTTCCTCGAGTCGTTGATTTCACACTGCCGAGAAAAGCCTCTAGATAGATAACAGGTGCCCGTACCGCAAACCGACACAGGTAGTCAAGATGAGAATTCTAAGGTGAGCGAGCGAACTCTCGTTAAGGAACTCGGCAAAATGACCCCGTAACTTCGGGAGAAGGGGTGCTCTTTAGGGTTCACGCCCAGAAGAGCCGCAGTGAATAGGCCCAAGCGACTGTTTATCAAAAACACAGGTCTCTGCTAAACCGTAAGGTGATGTATAGGGGCTGACGCCTGCCCGGTGCTGGAAGGTTAAGAGGAGTGGTTAGCTTCTGCGAAGCTAC
>NZ_JBRIKK010000040.1:0-2375 GCF_052976705.1 Staphylococcus sp. MSU001 | reverse complement strand
CGTAACAAATAAAGTAGACGGCTTACCTGACGGTGTAACATTTGATGAAGCAACAAACACAATCAGTGGAACACCAAATGAAGTTGGTAGTTACGATATTACAGTAACGACAACGGATGAGAGTGGTAATTCTGAAACAACAACATTCACAATTAATGTAGAAGATACAACAAAACCAACGGTTGAAAGTGTTGCGGATCAAACACAAGAGGTTAACACAGAAATTGAGCCGATTAAGATAGAGGCGAAAGATAATAGTGGTCAAGCGATAACGAATAAAGTGGACGGCTTACCTGCTGGTGTAACATTTGATGAAGCAACAAACACAATCAGCGGTACACCAAATGAAGTCGATAGTTACGATATTAAAGTGACGACAACGGATGAGAGTGGTAACGCAACAGAAACAACATTCACAATCAATGTAGAAGATACGACAAAACCGACGGTTGAAGATATTGCAGATCAAACGCAAGAAGTTAACACAGAGATTACTCCGATTACAATAGAGTCAGAAGATAACAGTGGCCAAGCAGTAACAAATAAAGTAGAAGGTTTACCTGATGGTGTAACGTTTGATGAAGCAACGAACACAATCAGCGGCACACCAAGTGAAGTGGGTAGTTACACAGTGACGGTAACGACAACGGATGAGAGTGGTAATTCTGAAACAACAACATTCACAATTGATGTGAAAGATACAACAAAACCAACGGTTGAAGACATTGCAGATCAAACGCAAGAGGTTAATACAGAGATTACTCCGATTACAATAGAGTCAGAGGATAACAGTGGTCGAGCAGTGACGAATAAAGTAGACGGTCTACCTGATGGTGTAACGTTTGATGAAACAACAAACACAATTAGTGGTACGCCAAGTGAAGTGGGCCGTTACGATATTACAGTAACGACAACAGATGAGAGTGGTAACGCAACAGAAACAACATTCGCAATTGATGTAGAAGATACAACAAAACCAACGGTTGAAAGTGTTGCGGATCAAACACAAGAGGTTAACACAGAAATTGAGCCGATTAAGATAGAGGCGAAAGATAATAGTGGCCAAGCAGTAACAAATAAAGTAGAAGGTCTACCTGAAGGCGTAACGTTTGATGAAGCAACGAATACAATTAGCGGAACACCAAGTGAAGTAGGCAGTTACACAGTGACGATAACGGCGACAGATGAAAATGGTAATTCTGAAACGACAACATTCACAATTGATGTGGAAGATACGACAAAACCGACGGTTGAAGATATTGTGGATCAAAAACAAGAGGTTAACACAGAAATAGATCCAATTAAGATAGAGGCTACAGATAATAGTGGCCAAGCAGTAATGAATAAAGTGGAAGGTCTACCTAATGGTGTAACGTTTGATGAAACGACGAACACAATTAGCGGAACACCAAGTGAAGTAGGCAGTTACACAGTGACGGTAACGGCGACAGATGAAAATGGTAATTCTGAAACGACAACATTCACAATTGATGTGGAAGATACAACAAAACCAACGGTTGAAGATATTGCAGATCAAACACAAGAGGTTAATACAGAAATTACTCCGATTACAATAGAGTCAGAAGATAACAGTGGTCGAGCAGTAACAAATAAAGTGGAAGGTCTGCCTGACGGCGTAACGTTTGATGAAACAACGAATACAATTAGTGGAACACCAAGTGAAGTAGGTAGTTACACAGTGACGGTAACGACAACGGATGAGAGTGGTAACGCAACAGAAACAATGTTCACAATTAATGTAGAAGATACAACAAAACCGACGGTTGAAAGTGTTGCGGATCAAAAACAAGAAGTTAATACAGAGATTGAGCCGATAAAGATAGAGGCGAGAGACAATAGTGGCCAAGCCGTAACAAATAAAGTAGAAGGCCTACCTGACGGCGTAACGTTTGATGAAACAACAAACACAATCAGTGGTACGCCAAGTGAGGTTGGCAGTTACACAGTGACGGTAACGACAACGGATGAGAGTGGTAACGCAACAGAGACAACATTCACAATCAATGTAGAAGATACGACAAAACCGACGGTTGAAGATATTGCAGATCAAACGCAAGAAGTTAACACAGAAATTACTCCGATTACAATAGAGTCAGAAGATAACAGTGGCCAAGCCGTAACAAATAAAGTAGACGGCTTACCTGACGGTGTAACATTTGATGAAGCAACAAACACAATCAGTGGTACACCAACTGAGGTAGGAAAATATCTAATCACTATTACAACGATAGACAAAGATGGCAATACCGCTACCACAACCTTGACTATCAATGTCATCGATACGACAGCACCAGAGCAACCAACAATCAATAAAGTAACGGAGAACTCTACAGAAGTTAGTGGTCGAGGTGAAT
>NZ_JBRIKK010000039.1:0-7957 GCF_052976705.1 Staphylococcus sp. MSU001 | reverse complement strand
GGGCGAAACCGTAAACCCAACCGTAAGGAGCCAAAACAAATCAGTTTTCGTGTGAGCGAATCCGAATATTTAAAGTTGCAACAATCAGCTGAAACTTTAAATATGAGTGTGCCTGCTTTCGTTAAGAAAAAGGCACAAGGCGCCCGATTAGTCGCACCCAAATTGGATCAAGCAACGCGACAATCGGTAGCTAAAGATTTGAGTATGTTGGGCGCAAATGCCAATCAGATTGCGAAATATTGCAACCAACATCAACATGAATCACCGAATTACGAAGCATTAGAACGTAACATTAGTGAATTACGTGAAAGGTTAGATGAGATATGGAACATGATCCAAAAATAAAAATGATTGTAAGTGCCATTTTATTTGTGATGTGTTTAATGATATTGTTTTATTTTATTTTCTTTGATCCACAATTTCCGGTGATTTTGTGTTTTTCACTTTTAACTTTTATCACGGGTATTGATTTATATATATCATATAAAAAGAAAAAAGCGCGTGATAACAATGGCAACAACTAAAATAAGTGCGACTAAATCAACGTCACGTGCGATTAATTACGCTGAGAAACGAGCCGTTGAAAAAAGCGGCTTAAATTGTGATGTCGACTATGCCAAATCGAGTTTTAAAGCTTCTCGTGAATTATATGGTAAAACCGATGGAAATCAAGGTCATGTCATTATCCAATCGTTTAAACCTGGCGAAGTCACGCCCGAACAATGTAACCAATTAGGCTTAGCGCTCGCTGAAAAACTCGCACCGAATCATCAAGTGGCGGTCTATACACATAATGATACAGACCATGTGCACAATCATATTGTGATGAATTCCATTGACCTCGAGACAGGTAAGAAATTCAATAACAATAAACAAGCGTTACGTAATGTCAGAGATTTCAATGACGAGGTTTGCCTGGAACATGGTTTAAGCGTGCCAGACAAAGATACAGCACGCTTACGTTATACGCAAACGGAAAAAGCCATTGCTGACCCTAATACGAAATCAACAGCCCAATATTCATGGAAAGATGAGATTAGAGAGGCGATAGACCAATCACAAGCAACGAATATGGATGAATTCAAAGACCATTTAAACCAACATGGTATTGAAATTGAACGTGTCACACCCAAAAGCATTACCTATCGACATTTAACCGAAGATAAAAAGGTGCGTGGGCGTAAACTCGGCGAAGATTACAATAAAGGAGGTATCGAAGATGGCTTTGAAAGACAAATTCAACGACGGAGACAACAAGAACGAGACTCAGACACCGAATTCCAGCCAAAACGACCAACTTCAAACCGTGATGAAGCAACTGAACGAGATACAGGCGTCACTCAATCAGATTGGGACCAATTCGCCCAAGACACAAATGAGCTTGAGCGTAGCCGACAAGCTGCAGAATCAGCAAGACTTGCTCATGAAAAGGCTCGAAGAGATCGAGAAGAGAGAGCACGAGCGAAACAAGCGTCACGACGAATTATTAACAACGATCGAGACCACGGCCTCGAACTTTAATCAAGCGACTGAAATCACACAAAAGCGTTTCATCAGTGTAGCGAAACACTATATCGAACGCATTAATAACGATAATTTAAAACAAGATTTTCAAACGGCGATACAAGAAGAATTGGAAGATGTGAAAACAGACACGCATAAGGTGATTGAACAATTACAAACTAACCAAGCCGAACTGCGACAAGCCAATAATGATTATAAAAAAAGGATAGAAGAACGTATCAAGTACAACGACACAGCCATAAAACAATATGATCAGGCGTTTCATCGTTTAACCAAAGGCATTACAGCAATGTTTTTTATCATTGCCTTAGTGATGGTCGCATTTTTAGTCTTAAGTCCATTAGGCGACTGGTTAGGTGTGCAACATTTTTACGAATGGTTGAACCATATATTAAAAACAGGCCATTCAGCATGGCGTTATTTCATGCTTATTTTTTATCTTGTGCCGTATGTTTTATTTGGAGGGCTTATATATGCCATTTTAAGCGCGTATAAGCGTATTTAATATGAACGTTGGACCAAAACCACGTTTTTGATAATAGAAAAGCTGTATCAAGCTTAAAATAGCTTAGAAATTAAAGGGAGATTCTATTTTATAAAAAGGAGGAACTATGGGAAGAGAGTTATTTTTAAGTGTCGTCTTTTTAATGTTTATATTTATAGTTTTGATATTTTAGGATTATATATTTTTAAATGATTTCTATTATTTGAAAAATGCTTTAGTGTCTATAGCTATAACTATATTTATCATGTGCATGATTGAAAAAAAGTGAAATAAAAAAAAGACGGGCGTGCCCGTCTCTAAGGAATTATCCAAACAATAGAGTTACTTCCATGTTTTGTTTGCAAAATATGGCATTAAGCTATACTTATATAATAGCAAAAACTCAGCTATATATAAAATATCAAAACTCAAACTGTTATTTTACACTGCAATTATGCCGAGAAAATTTATTGTGCATTGAGAAGAACCCTTAATTAAACTGTTTCGACGAATGTCGGTATAGCGTGAGCTATAAAACCGACGAGTCGACAGTTTTGGGGTTTATTAAGGGTTCCGAGGCTCAATGTCAATAAAGCAATTGGAATAATCCATTAAAGTTATACCATTTATTGCTTTTTTAAATAATAAAAACCAACCACAAATGTGGTTGGTTTCCTTTTTGTCTTTTGAATTTGTGAGGGGCTAAAGCCCCGAACTTTTTAATATCTTTTTATAAATCTTTTTAAAACCTTTTTAGGCACTGTTTGAGGCTTAGAGCGACAAGAAGTTTGAAGTGTCAAAGGCAACTTTTTGTAACTACAAAGGCAACTTTTTGTAACTACAAAGGCAACTTTTTGTAACTACAAAGGCAACTTTTTGTAACTACAAAGGCAACTTTTTTATTTTAAGTTGCCTTTGTAGTTAGGAATCTGATAATATAATGTTTGTAAAGATAAAAATATTATTTATGAGAAACCTAAATAATATTAAAGTGTCCTTATAGTGTACATAGGAGTGTGTCAAATTATGTCTGGAGAAACTGTTGTATATCAAAACGAAATGAATTTAGTCCCTTTACGTAAATTTACAAGTACAGAAATTGATATTTTTTTTAGTCTTTGCAATAGACTCAAAGAGCAAGATGTCAAAGAAGTTACTATTCCTTTTGAAGAATTACGTCATTTAAGTAATTACTATCACCGTTCTCAAAAAAGATTTGTTAAAGATTTAGAACATGTTTATGATAAATTGTTAAGTTTAACTTACACAGAACGAAGTGGTTTATCATTTAAAAAGTTTGTATTATTTACTGGTTATGAAGTTGATGTAGACACACAAGAACTTATCGTTAGTATTAACCCTAAATTAAAGCATGTTTTAAACGAGATAACAGCAGATTTCACTAAATTTGAATTAAAAGAAATGACACACCTTAAATCTACCTATTCCAAAAATATGTTTAGACTTTTAAAACAATATAAACATACAGGTTATTTTAAAATACAAATTGATGATTTTAGAGAACGTTTAGATATTCCGAAAAGTTATCGTATGACACATATTAATCAAAAAGTTTTAACCCCTATTATAAAAGAACTTTCTATGATATTTAATAATCTTCATATTAGTAAAATCAAAGCCAAAAAAGGACGTAAAATTGAATGGTTAGAGTTTACCTTTGACTCTGAGAAACGCATTCACAACAAACGACAGCCACAAATGACTAATATAGGTAAGTCGCACCAATATATCAATCGTGAAAAAACACCTAAATGGTTAGACGAAAAGATATATAAACAATATCAAGAGTTGCATAATGAAGATGCAAAATTAAAACAAGATCGAGAGGCATTTCAACGTCATTTAGAAGAAAAATGGGAGGAACAATAATTTAAATGAGCTACATATATATTTTATTCTTATTTCCATTAATAATGGGATTTATCGTATCAATAAAAAAGAAAAAACATGACTAAGGAGAGATAAAAAGTTATGAGTAATAGATATAATATACATCCAGCATTATATATAGGCGGATTTGCGGTATTTTTTAGTTTTATATTTGGATTTCCTGTAGGAACATTAATGGGACTAGCTATAGGAATAGGAATTAGTAAAAAAAATGAAAATTTGTAAAAGAGTTTACAGATGAAGAAGTTACACGATATACTATAATTGACAAATTGTAGATGTACTTCATTGTACGCAAAAAGCCCCCACAGCCGGCAAGCTACGTGGGGGCTTTTTTTACTATCTTTGTTTTAAATTATCATATAGATAATTACCAATGATACAAAGAATCAAAGGATTAACGATAGTATCAAAAACAAATTGTAAGATGTCCAACATTATACGCACACCTCCTCTCTTGCACGGAAGTGCTTCCCAATTATAACAAAATGCTTCTAAACTTGTATGCAGGCATACAATATACATGCATACATGATACATGCATACTGTATGCAACACTTAGACATTGATAACTGAATAAAGATACAAAAATTCACGTGATGAAAATGCATGAAAACGTGTGGTTGTGGGACTGTATAAAAGTTGTATAATCGATAATCCGGACACAAAGGCACAAACACTGATATGACGGTGTTTGTGCCTTTGTGATTAGTTAACATAATTAGTTATTATAGGTAGTTGAATTGTATAGTTTATACAATAGATTAAATCTAAGAATATAATAATTAAAATTGATTTAGCCACAAATTATAGTAATCTTTTTTTTCTTTTACTAATTCTGTATGAGTTCCTTGTTCAATTATTTCACCATGCTTAAGTAAATATATTTTATCTGCATTTGTAACATTACTCAATTTATGTGTAATTAATATAATTGTTTTACTTTCAGTGAATTTCTCAATATTTTTTAAAATATTTTTTTCAATTGTAGCATCTAAAGAACTAGTTGCTTCGTCTAAAATAAGTATAGGAGTATCTCGAAGTATAGCTCTTGCTATTGCTATTCTTTGCAATTGACCACCTGATAAATTTGATCCACCATTATGCAATTGAGTATTTATTTTTTGCGGTAATTCATTTATAAAATCATCAGCACAGGCTATTTCACAAGCTCGATTTATTTCAGTATCAGAAACTTTCCTATTTATACCAATTGTTAAATTTTCTTTAATTGTAGCTCCAAAAATAAAACTTTTCTGTGTTACAAAACTAATTATGTTTCTCAAGGAGTTTTTTGATATATCTTTCACTGAAATATTATCAATTTTTATATCTCCTTCATAATCAATATAAAAATTATCAATCAATTTAGCCACAGTTGATTTACCAGAACCACTTTCACCAATAATTGCTATTTTTTTATTTTTTGGAATATTCATATTTATATTTTTCAAAACATTTTCTTTAAAATTATACTTAAAACTTACGTTTTTTAACTCTAATTGGTGTTTAAAATGAATATCTAATTCTTTAGATTTATTATTAGTTCTTTGTTCGTCCTCTGTTTTAATATCAGTAATATCTAAATATCTTTGCGTAGCTACAAGAGCTGATTGTATTTGTGGTTGTAAGTTAATTAAACGCTCTATAGGTGCAATATAATATATAACTAGAGCATTAAATGTTAACAGTTCACCTAATGATAATTCATTATTCATGATTAAAAAGGAACCCATCCATAAAATTAGTAAAGTAGTTGTCATTTTCATAAAACTATTTAGAGTAAGTTGAATATTTGTAAATAAATTTAATTTATATAATCTTTTTATTAACTTTTGAAAGTGAGTTAAACCTTTTTTAAAAACTTCATTTTCAGCTACATAACTTTTTATTACTGGATAACCCGAAAAACTTTCAATGAGATAGGCACTTAAATTTGCATCTTGTTCCATTACAAGCCTATTATACTTTTCTAAAATTTTTCTAAAAGATAAACCAATAATTAAATATAACGGAATAAGAACTAAAGTGATATAAAATAATTTAGAACTTTGTATAAATAAAATAATACCTCCGATTATAATCATCAATGTATCTACAAGTAATGTAATAGTAACTGAAGAAAGTGCTTCTCTTATGTATGAAATGTCAGAAAATCTTGAAAGAATTTCACCACTTTTTCTTGTTTCATAAAACTTAATGGGTAAATTTAAAACATGCTTATAATAATCTTTCATAAAACTCATATCAATTTTCAAACTTAAATTTAAAGAGGCTTGATATCTTATTAATGATACAAAAGCATTTACTATATAAAGAAATAAAATCGCTATAGATAAAATATGTAAATTTTTTAAAATTTGCGAAGGAATAATATTATCAACTAGCATTTTAAAATAAAAAGCTCCAGCAATTCCTAATAAATTTATAATTATAGATAGTATTAATATATTTATGATTATAAATTTATTATTTTGAATTATTCTACCAAATAATTTCATTTTACTGGGGACATCATTATCATAACCATATGTATAATCATTTTGAACTAGCATAAGTACACCAGTCCACAATTTTTCAAATTCAGCAAAAGAAAGTTTTTCTTTTCCTTTTGCTGGATCAAGAATAAATATATTTTTATCTGTCACTTTTTCCACTATTATAAAATGCATGAAGCCTTTTTCATTTATAATATGTGCTATAACTGGTAATTCATCTTTTTTAATATCTGATATTTTATCTGCTCTTACTCCAGTAAGGTTAATACCTAATTTTTCTCCACCTTTTATAAGTCCATATAACGATGTGCCTTCTTTATCTGTTTTAGACCATTCTCTTACCCTTGAAATCATTGTATTTTTTCCAAAATATATAGCTAGCATAGTTAAACACGCTGGTCCACAATCACTTTCATCATATTGTTTAATAAATTTCAAAGCATTCACCACCTACATATTATTAATAGAATTATATTTGAAAAATGATAAATCGTAAAACTAAGTCTTTATTTTTAAGTAGCTTGAAAAATCAGAAAATATTGTTAAAATGAATTTGTAAACGGTTTTAAAGGAGGATTAATAATATGAAAAAATTAGAAATTGATACTCTTAAAAAAATCCATGGTGGTTCCAATGAAAATTTAAATGGTGTTAAAAGCTGGCTTGGTAAGCAACACGATAAACTATGGGAATCTGTAGGAGCTGGCATGGCTCAACAAGGTAATGCAGAAGCTTGGAAACACAAGACATTAGGATAAAAATAGTTAAAGTAAGGAGTTATAATAATGAAATATGAAAAATTATCAAATGACGAATTACACAATCTAAATGGTGGCTTTTGGGGATATGTAATATCAGGAGCGACAACAGTTGCAGCAGATGCATGGAACCATTCAGACCAAATTGTAAAAGGCGCAAATAAAGAATCTAAAAAAATAGCAAAACAAAATAAATAGATAAATATATTATCATAAAACCCTTTACTTTTCGAAAAGTAAAGGGTTTTATGATAATATATTTATAAACTTCTATAAGCTGGTGACAAAAATGAAAACAAAAAATGAAAATATTGTAAGTATTTGTAGATCTATAACAATATTTTTACTAATTCTAGCAATTTTAATAACTATATTATACGATTCTAAAATCGGCATATTATTTGCTTTATCAGGTTTCATTTCTTCTGCAATACCAGACATATATAACAAAAAGAAAATAGGTTGGTTCTTTTTAATCCTTTCTCTTATATTAATAATTCTATTTTTTATTTAAGAGAAATTTGAACTTGAGTGGCTAGCAATTAGCCACTCTTTTTTGCGTAAGCAAAAATCATAAGGGGTTTGGGGATGTGCCCCAACAAGCTGGCGTCTCTACCACGTTAGTGGCTAGCAAAGCCAATGCTTGCCAAACCACTTAACGACTTGATTAATTTTGCTTTACCCTGTAAAGTAAAATTATATTAAGGAGTTATCTTTCGAAGAAAGCGTGGTGGGATTGAATGAGCGAACCAAACACATTTGTGGCTAGCGACGAAACTGTT
>NZ_JBRIKK010000038.1:0-8587 GCF_052976705.1 Staphylococcus sp. MSU001 | reverse complement strand
GGTAGCCATGGCTAAAGTAATTAAAGCTTTTAAACTTAAACCTGACTGTCATTGTACATCGAAATATCTGAATAACCTCATTGAGCAAGATCATCGTCATATTAAAGTAAGAAAGACAAGGTATCAAAGTATCAATACAGCAAAGAATACTTTAAAAGGTATTGAATGTATTTACGCTCTATATAAAAAGAACCGCAGATCTCTTCAGATTTACGGATTTTCTCCATGCCACGAAATTAGCATCATGCTAGCAAGTTAAGCGAACACTGACATGATAAATTAGTGGTTAGCTATATTTTTTACTTTGCAACAGAACCAGAATAAGCATATATATTCAGGGTATATATAAGTAATAGGAGGCTGGTGTAGATGTTCAAAAATATATTATTACCCTATGATTTCGAAAATGATTTTAGTGCTATTCCTGACTATTTAGAAAAAGTCACCGATGAAGATTCAGTTGTTGTAATTTATCACGTTGTAACAGAAAATGATCTTGCAATTAATGTCAAATATTATAATAAGCATAAAAAAGATATTATTAGAGAAAAAGAAAAAAAACTCACTCCATTTTTACGTGAATTAGAAAAAAGAGATATTCAATATAAAATAGATGTAGATTTTGGGCATATTAAAGATACAATCTTAGAAAAAATTACTTCTGGAGATATAAATAATGGTGAATTTGATTTAGTAATTATGAGTAATCATAGAGTCGATTTGAATATTAAACATGTTTTAGGAGATGTTACACATAAGATTGCTAAAAGAAGTTCTGTCCCAGTACTAATTGTTAAATAAACATAAGAAGTAAGAAATTTATTAATTCAAAAAGCCTAAATACTTTCTCACAAATCGAGAGAGTATTTAGGCTTTTTTATTTTTTTTAATTTTGGTTTGTGATTTTTTAGATTATTTTTTGATTAGTCGTTCTAAAAAAGATTGGACACGCATTTATGCCGAGAAAATTTATTGAAGTTGAGAAGAACTCTTAACTAAACTTGTAGACGAATGTCGGCATAGCGTGAGCTATTAAGCCGACCATTCGACAAGTTTTGGGATTGTTAAGGGTTCCGAGGCTCAACGTCAATAAAGCAATTGGAATAAAGCATCTATTTCTTAAATGTTAAAAATAGTTTCATTTAAAAGCGCTATGAAGCAACATTTTATTAAAATGAAGGATTTGATATAATAAATATTGATAATTAATCTATAGTACAAATATAAAAGGAGTTTTATAGTATGAATAAATTAAGTAATAAAGAAGCATTAAGAATGACTTCATTACTAAAAAGCAGCTTTAGGTTCGTCAGACATGAAACAAACGATTTAAAGAATGATATGTCTATAAGCCCTCAAGAAAAATACCAAAAGCTAGAAAGACTTGAACAAGAATGTGTCGAAAAGACACTAAGCCATACTGATATAGATAAGGAGTTTATTTTAAATCTTCATGATTTATTAATATCTTATAAATCTGGATCATATGAACGTAATTCTGCTTATAGAAATTTCTTATCTAAATATGTAGATGGAAATATAGAAAATCTTATTGCATTTATAAATAGTGATCTATTACCAGAATATGAATACGCTATTACTCATCCTAAATATATTATTAATTTAGCAATGGAAAATAAATAAGTTTAGTGCTATTAAAAACTTATAAATATAAGGGGGGTATGCAATAAGATAAGTAATGTGTACCTATAGAAATAAGATTTTTGGTTTATGTGAAGTGTGTAGCATAATTAAAATAATAAAAATCAAAGTGGGATCATAAAAGATTAGAGATTATATCAACTATTTCAGTACAAACTACATACGCTAAACATTTGAATGAAATATACAGAAAAAAAGATTATTATATGGAATAAAAATGAACACATTAAAAGAAGTGTATAGTATTTAATAGGAAAACATAACTTATATATTTAGAAATCAGGCGAGTAACATAAACGATCATTAGTAGAAGAACGATCAAAAAGGATGGCTAAACAAGATATCAATTTAGACAATAAAAAGATAGTTAATCCAACAGAATATTATGATTTAGTACAAGTTTATCAAGAAAGAGTACAAGATACTTATGATATAGATAGGTATTTGTATGATTTAGAAAATATGACTTTATTATTTGTTGATAAAGATAAAGACGATAAGAGTGCAGGTTTATTTCTACTAGAGTACTTTAATATTACTCCTTTGAAATAAATTTATTTCAAAAATAATAAAAGGATAAATAGAAATGAATATTAAATATCAAATAGACATCAGTAAAATTATTTTACAAATCATTAGTATGCTTGTTCCATTAGTTGGTATTATACTGAGCCAATTTAAAGGGACTGAAAGAAGAATGGACCAAAAGAAAGAAAAAATGAAACGAATATTTAATAATATATTTAGGTTTATATTTGTAATATTATTGATAGATTTACTTATATTAGTGGAACTTAGAGACTTCTATATAAATATTAAGCCTGAAAATCTGATTAAATATAAAAAAGATATCTATCAATTAATTTTAATATTAACAACTTTTTCTACAGTATATGCTTTTTTCTTAATGCCATTTTGGCTAAAAAAGAAGAGATATTATGAAATAGAATTGGAACACACAAAAGGGAAAAAAATAGCTTATGTGGTATTGAATAGAGATAAATCAAAAAATAAGGATGTAATAATATATAAAGATGATAAAAAAGAATATGAAGAAGATGTTGATTCAATTAAGCAGAGAGAGGGACGAGTTACATTTATTCCGAAAGCAAAATCTATATTTAATCTTAATAGGTCGGCTATAGAAGAAACTAAAACATTACCTATATGGAGCAGATGGTTATTTTTTATATTGATAATATTAGTTTCTTTAGTTGGAATTTTCAGTTGCATTGAAATGATAATGAATGTCTGGACTTTTAACTTAGGAAAAAGAGTAGTAATGTTTAGAATAATTATATCTATATTCCCAATTACTATTTTCATGTATTTTATTGCCATAATTAAGTTTTTATATCAATCTTGGTTAGGAAAAAATAAATTAGTATATGAGAAGAGCAAAAAATAATAAAGATAAATCATTAATAGACTTTAATAGAAAAAATGTATCTCTAAAATCATAAGAATGAAATTAAGTCAGACCAATAGATATTTAAAAACATAATTTCACTTATCGGAAGTTATCTATCATCGTATATGCGGAGATGATATAATATATAGGTCGCCTATCTCTCAGGCGTCAATTCAGACGCAGAGAGGAGGTGCTAATCTATGCTAGAAATCCTTGTTCACATCACGACCACAGTCATCAGTGGTTGTATTATTGCGTTATTTACGCATTGGCTACGTAATCGCAATAATAAATAGGCGACTATAGCCACACCTAAAAATCCCCTCACTATTGCAGTAGTGAGGGGATTGGTGCATCTATGCTAGTTTCCTTGTTAACTAAATTATAACACTGGTTAGTAGAGAAATGCAAAAGATGAAATATATTATAATTATTCATTAATTTTAGGGAACTGTGTTTCTACTTCATGTTTAATATTGTTAATATTATCTTTAAAGTCAGAAATTTTATTAACAATTTGTTCAACGATGTCTTTTTCTATGGGGTTTTTGATATTATCTATTATTTCATTGCTAGGAATTAATATATCTTCTGAAGTGTTGTACATTTCAGTCATAATATCTAACAAGTTATTCTTTGATAAATTAAGAGGAGAAATTCTTTCCCCTTTAACTAAGAAGTATGTATTTGTATTATTTTGTTCTAAGATTTTCATAGGTTTCCCCTTTCTTTTGATAAGTTTCTATACTTGATTCCATAGCTTCAACAAATTTATCATAGCTGTTTTCGGAAGAACCATAATTATTTGATATAAGGTTAGATGAAAACTCCCCAGTAAGTACTTGATAATCATTTTTATTATTTTTTGTAGTAATTATTAAGTAATCAGGATTTATTAATGCGCCTAATGTAGAATTATGTGTAACTAAGAAAATAGTACTGTGAGTAGCTAATTTTTTTAGGGCAGGTATTAATTCATCTTTAATATATGTATTATCAAGTGATGCTTCTGGTTCGTCAATAAGTATTATTGGATAACTTTTAGATTCTTCTAATCTCATCATTAGAGCAAATCCAACTGCTTGCCCTCCAGAAGCAGGAGTTCCATCAGAGTCTAGTAGTTCAACATTTAAATGAACAAAGTAGTCTGCTAAGTTTGAAATTTTAAAAAATGATTTATTTTTTAAGTTCTTTAAAAATTTGATATATTCTTTTTTCTGATAAGGAATTATAATATCATCTTTTACTGCATCTGACGTAGATATATCAGTTTTAAATTGAGAAGCGTTTTGAAATGGTGATATCTTGACTACAATTTGGTAATCGTATATTTGTTCTCTCATGAGTTCTTGTTCAGTAATGATATTCTGCATAAAATTAATTATCTCTTTTTCAATATGTGCCTTTTGAATTATTGGTGAAAAGTCACAATTTTTAATTGGTGTTATCCCTGTGTTTAATTGGACGGTTTTTTTAACCGATTCAAGTATTTTATTTACCTCTGATTTAATTTGATTTTTCAGTTTTTTATTTATGAACATATTTCTAAGTTCGTTATATGTTTCAATGAAAACTTTTCTTTTTTCTTTAGAGTTCTTTAAAAGTGTCCATAAGTCATTACTTTTTAGTAATTGTTCTATTTTAGTGATATAAGATTCTAAATTCTGAATAGGTATCATTTCAAAATTACTTTCTTTGTTAAGTCTAAACTTGGACTTTGAACGGCTTTTTGCGTTATCAGTAGCAAATTTTTTTACACTATCTAAATATTGTTCTACTTTTCCTTCGAATTCATATTCATCTCTATTTAAATATTCTTCGATAGCATTAAACTGTATTTCATATTGTCTTTTCCATCTATTAAAAGATGAATTACCTTGAACTTTTCTTTGTTTCTCTATATACTTATCTGCTTGAGCTGTTTCAAACTGATCAATTGCATAGTAATCTTCTGGATCATACTGTTTTTTAATACGTTTTAAAAATTTGCTTTTTCCAGTACCTCTTTTTCCTACTATTAGGTTCATTCCGGTTGAAACATTGTGTTCTTGAATTTCTATAATATTACTTAAATTATCTTTATTTGTATTAATACCTTTTTTATTAGCCATACAGTTTTTAATTTCAGTAAATGTACAGTTATCTATTTGTAAATAGGTATTTTTCATTTTTAATAAATCTATATCATTTCTTTCTTTTTCTAGATCATTTTTTGCTGCATGCGCATCACTGAATAGTACAGGAGTAATTAAATTATCTTGACTATATAGAGCTTGAAATTTTAATTGGTTTGATACTCCACCAACTACAGTTGCTGAAGAATTTTCTATTATTGTTGGTACAGATAGAGAATTGCTTTTCCCCATTTCAAAAATGTAAATAGCATCTTCCCAACATTTCATGTTCTTACAGTAATCTTCAGTAAGTAATTTTTTATTTTCATTTTGATTATGTAACCACTCTGAAAAGTTTTTCAAGTGTTCAATATTTTTTTCTGAAAAAATTATGTTTACATGACCATCTTCTAAACTTAACTCTATACCAGGAAACACTGTAGTATTAGGTAAATCTTGTTTAACTTTATTGAAGTTGTCTACATCAAATAAATCATGATTAGTGATAGCTATAGCATCTAAATTAGCTTGTTTTACATAATTTTGAATCCAATCAGATGAATATGTAAACTCATAATCTTTATTACTAGATACAGTATGAATATGAAAATCTATCTTCTTAACCATATAATCTCCCCTTTTTATATTTATAATATATTAATTAAACTTAAAAATAAACAGAGTGGATTTTTTAGTGGATAATAATTTTGTTTAATAAGAGTACACTCTAATCATACGTTTTAGTTACTATAAATTTTACTTACTACATGAGAATGGATTTACTTTTTAAATGAGTACAACTATTTAGTTTGTACTCATTTTTTATATCATGAATCTTTGAAGATTTATAGAACACTTGGAAGTAGCATTGTCTTAAAAGTGTACAATATACGATTCGAACGTGAGTTTTTCAATTTAAACACATAACTTGTAATTAAATATTTTACAAGTAAGGGAAGGTTTGTTAGAATTAACTTGTAATTATTAAGTTACAAGTTTTGAAATCAGGTATTTACCGAAGGAGGATATTATAATGAAAATAGCAGTTGTAGCAGCAAATGGTAAAGCAGGTCAATTAATTGTAGAAGAAGGATTGAATCGTGGCATGGATATTACTGCCATTGTTAGAGGGGAAAATAAAACACGTACAAATGATGCAATTATCAAAGATGTTTATGATATTGAAAAAAAAGATATAGAAGAATTTGATGTAATTGTTGATGCAGTAGGAGGTTTGACTCCGGAAACGGTTAATATTATTCCAGATGCAGCTAACCATTTAGCAAAAATTTTGCAAGGCTTAGAAATAAGATTATTGGTAGTTGGGGGAGCAGGAAGTTTATTTGTTAATGCAGAACATACTCAGACTGTTGCAGATGTTACACCTTTCCCAGATGAAGTCATGCCAGTACTTAATGCACATCAGAAAGCTCTTAATGATCTTCGTGAGTATGATGATGTTAAATGGACTTATATTAGTCCTGCAGCAGATTTCCAAGCAGATGGTGAGAGAACTGGAAAATATACACTAGGTGGCGAAGAGTTGATCCTTAACGGTCAAGGTGAGAGTGTTATTTCTTACGCGGATTATGCAATCGCAGTGATTGACGAGATTGAATCAGGTAGTCATATTAAAGAAAGAATTAGTGTTGTTGGAGAATAACAAAAATAATCTGCATTGACAGTTTTCTTGTAAGAGAATACATTACAAGAAGGAGGTTGTTGTGATGCAGATTTCAAGTAAATTTACGATAGGGGTTCATCTTTTATCGGCAGTTAATTATTTAGGAGAATATGAAAAAGTGACCAGTAACGTTTTGGCCGGAAGTATTGGTGTGAATCCTGTTATTGTAAGAAATGTTATGGGAAATCTTAAAGCAGCTGGTATCATTAGTATTAGTCAAGGAAAAACTGGTATTACTCTTTCAAGAAAACCTTGTGAAATTACATTTTATGATATTTATAAAGCAGTAGAACTTGTAAACGAAGATAATTTGTTTAACTTCCATGAAAATCCTAATCCAGCCTGTCCGATTGGGAGTAATATTCATATGGCAATGGACTCAAAGTTAGATAAAATTCAGCAAAGTATGGAAAATGAAATGCGTAGTATTACGCTTGCTGATGTTATGCAAGATATCACTAAAAAGTTAGAATCCTTAAGATCTTCTTAATAATTGTTATAAGATTGTATTTGACATAAAAAAAGAGTGTACAGAAAATAACCATTTTCTGTACACTCTTTTTTTGTGTCTATATATATAGCTAGTATACATATTTTAGTGTTCAATAACCCAACACAAAATCTATGTTCATAAATATGGTTAGAATTAAGTTATGGTACAATGAAAATACATATAGGAGGTTCGTATTTTGAAAATAGGTTATGCAAGAGTTTCAACTGGTTTGCAAAATTTGAATTTGCAGGAAGATCGATTAAATCAATATGGTTGTGAAAAAATATTTAGCGATCATATAAGTGGAGCAAAAAGTAAACGTCCTGGTTTAGATAAAGCCATTGAATTTGCGAGGTCAGGAGATACGATTGTTGTTTGGAGGCTAGATAGACTAGGACGTAATATGGCAGATTTAATCACATTAGTTAATGAACTTAATAATCGAGGCGTGAGTTTTCATAGTTTAGAAGAAAATATAACAATGGATAAATCAAGTTCTACAGGACAATTATTATTTCATTTATTCGCAGCGTTTGCAGAGTTTGAACGGAATTTAATTTTAGAACGTTCTTCAGCTGGACGAATTGCAGCTCGCGCCAGAGGACGTTATGGTGGAAGACCTGAAAAATTGAATAAAAAAGACTTAAATTTACTCAAAACACTTTATGATAATGGCACCCCCATTAAAACTATTGCAGAGCAATGGAAAGTTTCACGTACAACAATCTATCGTTATCTCAATAATTTAAATAACCAAGAAAATAAAGATAAATAAAAATATTACTAAGTTTTAAGAAAGCTAAAAAACTAGACAGGATACACCCTAATTATACAAATGAAGTTGTTGAATAAACAGTAACTAGAATGTATGATTAGGGTGTATATTAATTATGAGGTAGGAATCAATGATTATTGGCTATGCGAGAGTATAATCTTTTAATCAAAATTTAGAAAGACAACTTGAAAATTTAAAGACTTTTGTTATAGAGAAAAATTTTAGAGAGAAACAATCAGAAAAGTCAATCGAAAATAAATCTGCTCTTCAATAAGCACTTAACTTCGTAAGAATGAGAGACAGATTTGTACTAGAATCGATTGATCGTTTAGGTCGTAATTATGATGAAGGGTGATTCATACTGTTAATTATTTAAAAGACAAGGAAGTACAATTAATGATTACTAGCTTACCAATGATGAATTAAGTCATTGGTAAGCCATTATTGT
>NZ_JBRIKK010000037.1:0-9754 GCF_052976705.1 Staphylococcus sp. MSU001 | reverse complement strand
CGCTTGACCACTATTGTCTGTTGCTTCTATCTTAATCGGCTCAATTTCTGTGTTAACTTCTTGCGTTTGATCCGCAATTTCTTCAACCGTTGGTTTTGTTGTATCTACAACATTTATCTTAAACGATGTTTCCGTTTCATTTCCTTTAACATCTCTTGATATCACTGTCACTGTGTATGTACCAACATTTGTTGGTGTGCCACTTATCATATTTGAACTGTTATTAAATGTCACTCCAGCTGGAAGTCCGCGCACATCGTGAATTACCTTATCTCCACTATTGTCTGTTGCTTCAATTATAAATGGGTTAAATGCTGTGTTAACTTCTTGCGTTTTATTGCTTATTGCTTTTACTGCTGGTGGAGTTTTATCAATTACAGATATTGTGATAGCTGGTGATACATTAGCTCCTTTATCTATTGATGTTATTTTTATTGTTTCTTTTCCTGTAAGAACGTAATCACTAGGTATTGTAATGGAAAAATTTCCATTACTATCTACTTTACCATTAAGTGTGCGACCATCATTAAATGCTAAATTAATATTTGTATCAGCTTCAGCCGTTCCCTTGATTGAAGTATCTTCAGTTGTAATATTATTGGCTTTCGGCGCTACAGGAGGAATTCTATCTATCACGTCTATATATGATGAGGCATAAGAACCAAATAGACGTTTATTAGGTGCTCCCGAATCGTAAGAATCTAAGTAGTCTACTTCCATCCATGAATCAAAAGTTTCTCTTGCACTTACTTTTGATGCAATACTTTCAAGCGTGTAGCCATCTTTTAATTTATAAGAAATTGTATAGCTTCTAGATTGACCGAGTGTCCCAAAAAATACATTCTTATCTAAACTAGTTCTAGCATTACTAAGTTGATCTGACGTATTGTTATTCTTAATAGAAATTTCATTAATCTTACTACTATCAAATAATCCATCATTATCAATCGACCCATTCACGTAACGATCTTGACTAATAGGTTTTCCATCTGGATCCGAAACATATAATTTCACTGAATTAGGGTCTATATACGGTATCAGTTCTTTATTCACTTGTTCTTTAACATAAAGTACTGCTCTATAATCAGTTTGTAAAAAGTTCTCATTTGGTTTAAATGTATGTACTGATTTTATACTCTTTTGAGAACTATCATATTTGATTTTATTAATCACTCTGCCAGCTGTAAAACCTGATTTTTGAGTTGTATTTGGTGCTTTACTATCAAGCGTTGGTGTGATAGAGGCGACTTGTATACTCTCTTCTGCGATGGCGCCATCATTAGTTGTCCAAGTATGTGTTAAATACACAGGTCTATTATTTGAATAGCCTAAGCTAGATAATGTTTGTGAATTCTTTAATGTGATGAGAATTTCATGATTTGTCACTGAACCGATTTCCCCACTATTAACAGTACTTCCATTTATAGGTGCGCTCCAATTTTGACCATTATTAGTAGTATCCATTTTCACACCACTTAAAGTGATTGACTCAATTTGAGTGTAGAAATCACTTTGAGCAAATGATAAATTAACTTTACCACCATTCACAAAGTCACTTTGAAGAGAGAGCCATTTAGTTAAATTTAATTTAATGACACTTCCAGTGTTATCTTGTAACTGTGAAATACCAGCGTGACGCAAATTACTATTTTCTTTAACAGTTGTCGCATCATAACCAAGGTCATTTAATAAATATGAATACTCGGAATTATTGGGTTTTGTATACGTTTTAGGTTTTGTGTCCTCAGTTGCAGCAAGCAAATTAATTCTTGGATTATCATTTCTTAAATTAAGCGGTGTCGCCATTAAATTGGTGAAACCAGTGAAATTATCACTTTGTGGTGAAGGACTCTCATCATGACTTGTCAACTGTGTTGTATCTAGTTCATTTTCTATGTCATTTGAAGTACTATTCGTCATATTATCGCTATCTGAATGATTTACTTCGTCAGTGGTTTGATGATTTGTATCGTTTGATAAGCTAGTCTTTTCAATATTATTAGATTCTTTTGGTGTGGAACTCGTAGCTTCGTCCTTGTTGGAAGATTCTTTAGAAGTAGGATTTAATGTTGATTGCGTATCTTGATTAGTATTGGAGTTATCGTGTTGAGTTGTATTTAAATCATCTGATTGGTACGTTGATTCGTCTGAAGTACTTTCTGTATGATTTGTCGTTGCGTTGTCATCATTTTTGTTAGTGGTTTCATTGGTTGTCTGGTTGTCTGCAGATTTAACGTGGGTATCCGTTTCAGTTTCAGTCGATGTTCTTTGACTAAGCGTATCTTCATCATTCCGATTAGTTGATTCTTCAATAGAAGATGGATTGTTATTTTGTTCAAATTCTGATTCTAAAGTCGTATCTGCTGATGTGTTACTAATTTGATCATCTTCTGATTTAACCAGTTCTTCATCACTCGATTTGCTATCGTTTGTTTTATTATCTTCATTTTGAGAGAAGGTATTGTCCGTTTCAGCTGCTTTAACTTGTCCATTAATACCAAACACTAGCGTTGCGCCTATTAGTAAGGATGCTGTACCAGCTGAGAGCTTTCTAATACCATATTTATTAAGTAAATTAGGAAGAAATCCTTGTTTATTTTTCATTTTTTAAAATCACCCCAAAAAAATTACTTAGTGTTATTTTAATGTATCGTTCATACATTATATTGAATTTATTATATGTTTTCAAATATACATCAATTTAATATTTCATATATCTGATTTTCCAAAATATTAATATCGTCATATTAAAATATAAGATATTATTTTCTAAAAATAACATTTAATGAATTTCAAGAGAAAATATATCAATAATTTAATGTATACGCAAAAAGTTTTGAACGCATTTTTAAATTGTTAGACATAAAAAAGCCCAAAAGAGGGACGTTTCGTCCAGCTTTTGAGCATTATTTCTTATTTTTCTATGATTTCTTTAGGTACTGTTTCTAAAAAGGAAACATATGCATTTAAATTTATCCCTTCGTCTACGAAAATAATTCTTCCCCCGTGACGCGTACCTTTTTCTTTAATATTAAAGATTCTACGATATCCTAACTTAGGCGACGCATAATATCCAGTCGTGTAATGCAAATCGTCTGATACACATAGTTCTGCCTTTACACCTTCAAATGTATTGATACAAGTTGCAAGTGCACGTGCATCTTTTACTCTTTCTGATATTTCTCCATTACGTTTGCATGTTTTAAATGCTAAATGAGTTACCCTGATACCTCGTTGTTCAGTGCTATCAAGTCGTTGTCCGGTTTGTGCAGATAGAATAATGGCTCCAGTATAAGTAATATCATTCTTTATATATTCTAACCCTTTGTTTAGCGCATATTCAGAAACATCTGTTTGTTTCGCTAATTGTGTTAATGTATCGTTTAAATTTTCAACCACTGGTAATGCTACTAACGTTTGAATCGGTGCCTTAACCTTTTCAATTTTCAAATTTAAGAAATCTATATTTCCATTTTCATGATTAAAGGCTTTATTAAAATATTTTTTCAAATAATTTTCTAAATCTTTAAATTCACACATTGTTTCAGCACCGCTAATATGAATATCTTCGTGGCTTGCACGCATTTTTATACTATACATAGCTATCACCTTCATCGTATTGTTTCATTACATTGAAAAGTCGATCAATATCATCTGTGTCATGAAAATAGGATAATGAAATTCTTAATGTTGGCTGTGACACTGTTGGATACCTTAAATAACTGACAAATATACCATGTTCAAATAACATGTCGTATTGTGCTTGTGCTGAAACCAAACTATCACAAACGATATTTTTGATGGGTGTATTAGATAATGGTTGATTGGGAAATAATTCCATAAATTGGTGATTAAAATATTCACTAAGTGCATTCAACTTCTCTCGTCTGTATGTATCTTCAATCACATGTTGTAAGCTCACTTGAATAAAATACAAATGATAGCTAGGTAAACTACTCGAGTAGATAAGCGAACGACCTTTATTAATAATTAAATCTTTTACATCTTTTGAACTTAGTATTAAGCCACCATGGGCTCCCCACGCTTTAGATAAACTTGAGGTAACTATGTCAATATCTGCATGACACTCAAAGAGATTTAATCCTAAACTATGAGATGCGTCAATAATTAAAATCGCATTGTAACGTTGCTTGAGATTAACTAGCCTATTAATATCTGCTTTAGCGCCGTTAGTAGAAAACACACTATCAGAGACAATCACTTTTTGAACATCTGGATGCGAGTCCCGCGCTAAATGACTTTCCAAGTCATCATAGTTTAAATGTTGATAAATCACTTTTGATAGACCACTTAGTTTAATACCGTCTATTATACTGGCGTGATTCTGTTGATCCGAAAAGATAACAACATTATTATTTTTAAAAATATTAAATACCGCTAAATTCGCATCGTAACCACTATTAAAAATTAAGGCATCTTCAAAATTAAAATACTCGCTGATTGCTTGTTCTAATTGCTGATAAACAACTGAATTGCCACTCACTAATCTAGAACTTGATAGATGGATGCTATATGTCTTTATAAAATCTAAGAAATTTTGAGGTTGATATTCAAGTTGTCCTATACCGAGATAATCGTTCGAAGTAAAATTAATATAAGATTGGTCATTGATATAAATATATTGTTTTTCTACGGACTGAATCGGTTGAAGCGCTCTATATAAACCTTTATCTTGTATCTGTTTTAACTGTGCTTTAATGTCCATAAATACCCTCTTACTTCTTACTCAATGTTTGATGTAAGGCTTTGTCGAAAATTTTAACCATTTTTTTAATTTCTTTATTAGACATACTTAAAATAGGTACGAAAGTGATGACATTTTCCAAATTCCGAATCATCAATCCATTCTCTTTACATCGACGTATAATCAGTTCTACAGTAGGAATATCGAGTGGTGTCTGCGTTGATTTGTTTTCAACTAATTCCACACCATACATTAATCCCCGCCCTCTAATATCTCCAATATTTTTATGAGGTTGAAGTGCCTCTAGGCGTCGCTTTAATGTTTGAGATGTCTTTTGAATGTGCCCAATCAGATGCTTCTTTTTAAAAAGATTAATATTCTCAAGTGCTACGGAACAAACTAACTGATTACCTGTATATGTATGACCGTGGAAAAACGTATTCTTACCGTGACTCTGACTTAAAAAAGCATCATATATCTTTTGAGATGTTAAAGTTGTCGCTAACGGTAAATAACCGCCTGTAATTGCCTTACCCAGACACATAATATCTGGTTGTACATCTTCATGGTTACAGGCAAACATTTCTCCCGTACGCCCGAAACCAACAGCTACTTCATCACAAATCAGTAACACATCGTATTTTCTACATAACTGTTCTACAGCTTTCAAAAATCCATGTGGATGAACAAATAAACCTGTTGCACCTTGTATAAGTGGCTCTAGAATAAATCCTACTATTTCATCATTTTTCTCAGATAATATATCTTCAATTTGATTCAGTATTGAATTAAGCATTTCCGCTTCATTGCGGTACTTACTTTTATATAAACACGGTGTTTCTATCTGTATATTTTCAAAAATAAGGTCTTTAAAAATGTTGTGGAAACTATCGATACCACCAACGCTAACAGAACCTATAGTATCTCCATGATATCCATGATGTAATGTAAGAAATTTATTCTTCTTCGCATATCGTTCAGCATCGATATTCTTCCAATATTGATAAGCCATCTTAATAGCAATCTCTACCGACGCACTCCCCGTATCGGAGTAAAACACTTTTTGTAATCTATCTGGTGTTAATTTGACTAACTGCTCGGCAAGCTCAATCGATGGAATATTAGACGAACCTAATAGCGTAGAATGGGCAATCTTATCAAGTTGTTTATGAATGGCTTGATTTAACTTTTTATGTTGATGCCCGTGCACATTGACCCACAATGACGCATAACCATCTAAATATTTATTGCCTTCAGTATCGTATAAATAACTTCCGCGACCTTTTTCAATAATAATATTGTCATTTTTAGCATAGACTCCCATCTGTGTGAATGGGTGCCATACATACTGTGCATCTTTATGATTTAACTCTCGTGTATTAGCCATTGGATCCTCCTATCATTCGTTGTATAAATGCTTCGGAAAAGCTTTCTTGGGTCGCTTGATGACCTAACGTATAAACAGGCTTATGTGTTAATTTTTCAATGGTATGTAAATTATCCTGTTCAATAGCGCTATCAGTATAGTTATTCATGATTAACACATTCGGGGGGAGTTCATGATGATCAATATATTTCTGATGAACGATGGCATCATTAATCGCACCTAATTTTGAAGGTAAGACGCTCACAATGAAATCCGATGTGTCTTTAATTAAATCTGTTGTCATATAAAAATGGTCACTGTATTCATAGATAGGCACTGCAATACCACCTGCACCTTCAATGAGAATCATATCGAATTGTGCTTCTAGTGATTCGAGTTTGTCTATCATTGTTTGATGGTTCAATTGCTGATGCCTTTCAATTTTAAATGCTAAGTGTGGTGAAACTGGGTCTTTGAATGTGTAAAGTGACGTGACGTCATAGTCTAAATCGCATTCGTTTTTATAAATCTCTAAATCTGGGTATCTACCTCCACCGATTTCTTCAGTTTGAAAAGGTTTGAAAATACATACCCGATATCCCCTCGTTTTTAATGCCTTATAGAGATATTTAGTAACATACGTTTTACCGATGTCAGTATTCGTTCCAGTTATAAATATGTTCATGTTTATCATGTCACCTATCTTTAATGTAAACTTATTACATTTTAAAGTTTACATTTAGAGTATGAAGGTTGCAAGTGATAACAATAAGTGGGGTAAGTGTGTGATTAAATGAGGAAAGTAAAAGATTTTCGAGAAATGGTATGTGTTGCATATTTTAGATGAAAAATCCTGCTGCTTTCATTTCAACTGCTTTATACTTTGTTTCTACTGAATAAGAAACTCTTTTCATAGAAAAACACCTCCGTATGATTCATTTTAATATGAATTCAACGAAAGTGTTTTTATATCATTCCCACTAATTGGGGTCAGTCTATTTTCTTGTCATTGTATTCTGGACTTTTATATAGAAGCATGTAATATATAAACAAATTTGCTGTAAACATTCCGAATATTAAAGCTAAGATTCCAAAATGAATCTCCATAAAAATAGTTTGAATAAAAAATACGAGAATGAAATTATTAAAAATAATAAGATTTCATAAATTAACAGAATCATGATTTTTCTCCTATAAATTAAAGTTAAAGAAAACATAAATCATAATCAATTTTCTAATGTTCACAGCGAAAATTATTAGGAAAGCTGTTAAATGAAACGACGCAAATTTAAGAGTATATAGGATCAAGGAAAAGCATATTAGACTTTAAAAGGTGCTAAAAAGTATTATTGAAAAGTAAGTATAAAATCAATAATTCTATTAAAATTGCAATAGTCATTAGTAAACTAGTTTAATAGTTTACTAATAAACTTATAGACTAGTAAATAAGTATACTTGTAAACTAGTAAATTTATTTACTTATAGTGATGTGTTTAATTACTATAATAAACTTGAAATATACTTATAAAGTATCTCTTTTGCCTCTAGATATCATAGAAATGGATCTGGATCTCACTATCATTACATAAAATGACTTATCGGAAGTTAACTATTATCGCATATTCAGAGATGATATAATATACAGGTCGCCTATCTCTCAGGCGTCAATTTAGACGCAGAGAGGAGGTGCATATCAGATGATCGAAGCTCTTGTTCACATCACGACCACAGTCATCAGTGGTTGTATTGTTGCGTTATTTACGCATTGGCTACGTACACGTAACAATAAGAAAAAATAGGCGATATTAAGCCAACACCTAAAAATCCCCTCACTACGGCAATAGTGAGGGGATTGGTGCATATAATGCACGAAGCTCTTGTTAAGTGAATTATAACACTGTTTAGTAGAGAAATGCAAAATTATAAAGTGTGTTGAGTTAAATTAAACATTTTTCTTTTTAAAGACAAGTACTACGAGAATTAAGAAAATAATAATATAAACAATATTACCAATAAACAATTCATGTAGTTCTAATTTTGTGTATTTTTTCATGCTTTTGTCAACAATTTGAATCATAATATTCATCATACTAATAGGGTTCCATTTTAACCATTCCCATTTATCTACAATAATTGTTAATATACCTGACAAGATTGAAGTGGCAAAATAAAATACAATACCAACAGCAATAGAGACACCAGGACTTTTCATTGCACATGAAATTAATAAAGTGACACTTAAAACTAACCAAGTTCCGACATATGTACCTAACCCAGTTAATAACATTTTACTTAATAACGATAACTCATCCCCCTTACTTTCAAGGAGATTAATATCATTGAAGAAAATAGCCCATAAAATAAATCCTACAACAATGCTAATAATAAAATATAGTAATGAAAAGAGTACTAATGTAATAATTTTACTGATAATAATATTTGTTCTTGTATATTTGCGATAGAGAAGATTTTTAATTGTACCATGATAAAATTCCATTGAAATAATGGTACTAGCTTGAATAATTAATAAAAAGATAAACCATGAAAATCCACTAAAAGCTGATTCAATAGACGATTGTGGAGAAAAAACATCATCATAATTTTTAGAAATTATAGCTTGAACAACCATTAATAATATAATGATAATTGGTATAATAAATGTTGATTTCTTTTTACATAATTTAAAACATTCTTGTTTAATTAAAGTCCCCATTTTAAGATTGATCCTCCTTATCAATGATATTTAATAATACATTTTCTAAATCGTTATCCTCATATTGATTTAATTCCTCTTCTGTAGTTTCAGTAACAAGTTTACCTTTGTTAATGATAAGGATAGAATTTGTAATTTTTACTAATTCACTCAAAATATGACTAGAAATTAAAAAAGTAACTCCTTCTTGTGCTTTTTTTACAATAAGTTCTCTCACATCTCTCACAGCCTTAGGATCTAAACCATTCATAGGTTCATCTAAAATAATTAACTGAGGTTGATTTAAAAAAGCTATTGCAATACCTAATTTTTGTTTCATACCAAGTGAATATGTTTTTGCTTTGTTATGTATATAATCATCCATATCCAGTTGAGAGACAATTGTATCAATGTCGTGAGTATTTTTTGTTTCATTTAATAGTTTTAAATTGTCATATCCTGACATGAAAGGATATATTCCAGGATTTTCAATCAATGCACCAACATTACTTTTTTTATTCTTATTTTCAATAATTCTAAATGTCCCATCTTGATAGCTCGAATAACCTAATATGACTTTCATTAAAGATGTTTTTCCTGCACCATTGGCACCCACAAGACCAATAATCTGTCCTCGTTTTAGGTTTAAAGAAACATCCTCAAGAATAGTCTTATTACCTATCTTTTTTGTTAAATGTTCTACTGTTAAAACATCCATACAATTAGCTCCTTTTTCTTATTTAGATATATGTTATAAATCTAACCTTAATTTATCATAAACTATAATTTATTAAAATGAATATTGAGATACATCAATATAAATCAAATGAAATTCTGTCTATTTTAAGTACACCCTAATCATACAAAATAAGTTTGTCACTTTACTTGATATATGAGAATATTTTTATTTAATAAATAAGAAAGAGCGTGGGACATAAAGTTCCAGGATAAGTAAATAAAGACAATTTCTATTGAAATAATATAGAAATTG
>NZ_JBRIKK010000036.1:0-10085 GCF_052976705.1 Staphylococcus sp. MSU001 | reverse complement strand
GACGAAAAAAATAGTACCCCTTTAGGGGTGCTGGGAAAGTAGTGCAGTTGGCTGACCTATCAGTGCCCTTTTAGGGCTGGCCAGTAAGAAAGGCTTATAGCCGTAGAACAAACCACCCGTGTGAATGGGTGGTTTTGATTTAAATTATTATGATTCTAACTGTAAAAATAAAAAGTTGATGAATAAGTAATTATTTTTTAAAGGCTTTAGTTGTAATATTTTTTTCATTTAAGAATTTTTCTATTTTAGATTGCTCTCTTCCATTCACTATTGTACTATCATCTTCGATTTCTCCAATATCTTTAATTGATACTTTTTTTTGATTTATACCTTTGTCTATTATTTTGTCAATTTTCTTTTCCAAATTTTGGGAATATTTATTAGAATGAGAAATGTATTTACTTATTCTTTCTGTGTCTTTTCTGTAACTTTTAGGTAATTTGTTGCTTTTTATATAGCTTTTAAAATTTTTATCATTTTTTTGATTTAAATTATTTAACTTCTTAAGTTTTTTAATTTCGTTTTGACTCAGCGATTCTTCAGAATCTATTTTATCTTCATAGTATTCACTAGCTTCAGATAATTCTTCATTTTTATCTAAATACAGTTTTATTGATTTTCTAATTTCATTTTCTGTTATATATTGTCCATTTTTATTCTTATCAAATATTTTTTTAGGTAATGGTTTTTCTACTATTTTATCTTCGCTATTTTCCTTAGAATTATTATTATCTATAGAATTAGAGCAACTCACTAAAATAATTGAAAAAATCAATAATAAATATATATATATATATTTCACTTTAATTTCTCCTTTTTATATACATCTATATTCCAATTCAAATAAAGAACCAAAAGTTTCAAGAAATATTTAGCAATAAAATAACCAATAAAGGCTAATATAATTCCTAAAACTACCCCTTTAATAACTTCGAAAATGTCTCCTGTATTAATAGTGTCAAAGCCATTTATACAACCCATTACTAATAATATTATTGGTGAAAAAATCATTATTGGAACCGCAATAAAGTAAGCTAGTACAAAAGGTAAGAGTAATAAAAAAATAAAAAAACTAATTATTATTAAAAATAAGTTGAAGATACTAAGTCCCATAATAGAAAATGCTGCAGAAAATATGCTTTTAACACTTTTTTCCTTTTCTATTTTATATATTGAATTTACAGCATTTATCTCTTTAGCTACCTTTATAGGATTACCTAGCTCTTTAATAATTTCCGCATCATCCTTATTATCTTTATATCCACTAATAAAATGCGATTCATATTCATTTAAAATATCTTCTTTTTCCTTAGCATCTACTTTCTTAATTCCTTTTTTAATGACTCTTAAATACTCTTCTTTATTCATGAAGACCACTCTCTTTCACAAACATATTTATTGCTTCAGTAAAGTTGTTCCATTCTCTGAGTAGTAAATTTAAACGTACATTACCTTTACTAGTTATACTATAATATTTTCTCGAAGGCCCCTCTTTAGAGGGGGTATAGTAACTTTCCAAATATTCTTCTCTTACAAGCTTACGTAGCAAAGGATATATAGTACCCTCAGATATAGCTATCCTATTAGTTATAATTTGACTTAATGAGTACCCATATTGATCTTCCTGTTTTACAATTAATAAAACTAATAATTCCAAGGCGCCTTTTTTAAATTGAATATTCATTAAATAATGCCCCTCTCATATAAGTTATACTAACTACTGTATATAGTATAATACCTTATTTTAAACTATAGGTAAAGTACTAAGCCTCATTTTTAATGAATTTTTTATATCTTTCATTGTTTTTCAACAACTCACCATGTTTTCCTTTAAAAATAATTTTCCCATTTTCTATAAATAATATTTGTTCGTCTTCTTTTAACTCATGCATATTGTGTGTTATTTTTAAAACAGTTTTATCTTGTGTTATTTCAGATATAGAGTTAATAATTTCAGATTTGGATTCATTATCTAGATTTGAAGTTGCTTCATCTAATAAAATAATATTAGGATTTTTTAAAAGTACTCTCCCTATATTAATTCTTTGTTTTTCGCCGCCTGAAAGACGATTACCACTTTCTCCAACATAACTATTAATACCATCAATTTGATTAATAACAAGATCCTTTAGCATAGTAGATTTTAAAATATCTTTAATTTCAAAATTGGTAATACTTACATTATTCAATCCATATAGTAAATTATCTTTTATTGTACCACTTATAATAGGTATATCTTGGCTAACTAATCCTATATTGTATCTTAAATTTTGAGTGTTGATATCATTAATGTCTATACCATCTATAGTTATACTTCCACTGTTTATATAATAAAATTTTTCTATTACATTTAATAATGTTGTTTTTCCAGATCCCGAAGGACCTATAATTGTAAGAGACTCCCCTTTATTTAATTTAAAAGAGATATTATCAAGGATTTTTTTTTCTTTAAATTCTAAACTTACATTATCAAATATTAATTTATCCTCTAACTTAAAATTATATTTATATGTATTGTTAGCATTTTCAATATCCTTACTAAGGATAACAGTTAAGCTTTTAAAAGCTCCATTAGATTTATGATATTCTCCTATAAAACTACTTATTGAACTTATCGGACTCATTAACTGGAATGAGTAAATTATAAATGCAATAAGAGTACTTAAAGTTAAAGTATCATTTTGAATTCGATATGCGCCATATCCAGCTATAATTAGTAAGCCAAAAATAAGTAAAAGGTTCACTAAAGGAGATACTAAAGACATAACCTTACTTTCATATAAATTTACTTTAAATAAATTATTTATGTATCTAGAAATGCTTTTACTCTCAGATTGTTCTGCAGTAGAAGCTTTTACCATCCTAATATTTTTAAATGTTTCTTGAGTTTTTGATATAAAATTGGATATTTCATTTTGTTGTATCTCTCCTGTATTTTCTAATTTTTTCATTAATGGAAATATAATTCCAAATATTACAGGAGATATAAGTAAAATTAGTACTGTCAATTTCCAGTCTAATAACACTATTAAAAAAACAGCCCCAACAATCATAACTAATCCATTAATAACTTTAGGAATATGAAATGTTATTAAATCTTTAATTACTTCTGTATCGTTTACTAGTCTACTTGATAAGTCTCCACTATTATATTCATCGAAAAATGATATTGGATAGTTTACTATTCGATCATAAATATTTTGTTGTAAGTCTTTTATAACTATATTTCCAAGTTTAGCTATTAAATACTCATTTATAGATTCCATAACTGACCTTAATATTAAAAACAAAATTAAATAGCAAATAATAAAAACACTCACTTTATTTTTTTCAAGTTCTGTTATAATATTTTTTATTATTAAAGGAAAATATAAAGAAGCTAATGTGAAAATTAAAGAAATGATAATTATAACTGCCAAATAAATTTTCTTGCTTTTATTATCAATAGCTATTTTTAAAATATTGTATACATTCAAATTAAACAACTCCATAAAAATTGAGACAATAAGATGGTATTTTTAATACGATCTTATTGCCTCTTTTAATTTCTAGCAAATAAACCAGCTAGAATGACTACTATTCTTACAGTTTTGACTTTTTGAAGATTTAGCTTTTAATTGTACTTCTTTTGAAACGGTTTCTTGTTGCAAAGATAATACTTTGTTCATAGTTAACTCACCTCCTTAATCAGGAATATCACACAAACTTAACAGAAAAACCAACTAGTGTTACTAGAAGGAGCACATCCCCAACTAGTACTAGATTGTTTTCTTGTTGGCTTCTTTTTACCAGTTTTGCTTCTCATTTGCTGTAAATCCAATACATTTTTCATATACCAACTTCACCTCCTTGTAATTTTATTTAAATTTATAAGCTTATCTATATTAAGTAAAGGTAACCATGAAAAATAACTATTATTAATAATATCCTCAACAACTGTTAACAATCCTGCAGTTCCTGACATAAGATCAGATGAAACCCTAAAACATGAATCTCCCGGTAAATAAATACAATTTTCTGTTTCAATTAAATGTAAATTTAATGTAAATAAAGAAGAATTAGTCAAATCTTCTTTATTTAAATAGTTATCTAATAAATTACTTATAGCTACTATACCGGTAGTACCTTGAAATAATCCTCCATTGAAAAATGTTTTACTTTTAGCTATTTTTGATATACCTTCTAACTCTTTTCTCCATATCGATTCATTTACTATACTTTCATATGCAATCATAGGTATTGCTAAACCAGCGCCACCACTAGATAGATAAGGCAGTATACGAAAATCGTCATCTACTTGAAATAGTCCAGTATCATCAAATAATGTCTTTTCTAACTCTTTGTTCAACATTTTACGAGAAAGATGTAACCATTTTTCGTTATTAGTTGCTCTATATAAACATGACATAAATAAAGAAGCACCTGACCAACCAGTTAGGAATCCTTTATCAACTATATCATAATCAAAAGTATACACAGGTGTATTATCTTTGAAGTTATTCTCAAGCATTTCACCTATTTTTTTACTTTCATCTAAATAAATATTTTCTTCAAGCTCATAATATATACTTAAAAAACCTAAACCTAAACCGCTTAAACCTGATGCCAATGAAATATCTTGGTTGCTATCTTCAATATTAATAGTTTTAATTATTGTTGCTGCTTCTTTTATATATCCAGATTCTATTAGTACATTTGCTATACCTATTTTCCCAGTATATAACCCATTTTCTAAATGCCCCAAATTGGAGTAATCTATACTCTTAATCCATTTATCAAATTTTTCATCCCATTCTCCAGACCTTTTAACCGCCATAATCACACCAAATCCACCAGTCAAAACATTCCACTTACCAGAATTCATTTCATACTGTCTTATATCTCCATGCATAAGCAATTCTTCATCTCTTAGATCATTCTTTATACAATTTATAAGTTTTTCTTTAACAGATAGTAAATTAAAATTTCTGACTGTTTTATTTTGAGAAGTGATAAATTCTTTCATTGGTCTAGAATTTTGATATTTGCATATATTTTCTATTTTTTTTATAATATGTAAAGCTTCTTGTCCAAAAGTTGATTTAATCCAACTATTATGAACACTGTCCAAATTATGAGAAATATCTTGTACGCTTCCTATAGGAATAAACATTTGCTTAGCAATTCTTAGTACAGCAAACCAGTCTCCTTGGCCTTTGTTCATTTTAGGACTACCTATAAAGCCAGGAGTCATTACACTGGATAATGAATCATTAATAGAACCTGCAGTTTCAAAATCTATTAATCTTATTTTTTCTTCCTTACTTACTATAATATTAGCTGGTTGAAGATCTCCAAAACCTATATTTAAATTGTGGAGTTCTTTTATAGCTTTAATTAATTGATTTAAGATATTAATTGAAGATTTTACATAATTTTCATTATTAGATTCTGATGAAAATGGATATTTGTTAACCATCCAAATCGACAAAGAATCTCCTTCGATATATTCTTCTACAATAAATTTATGCTCCCAAGCTGAAAAAGAATCATATATTTTGGCTGGATAATTTGCTTTCATAAGCTTCTTCAATACTTTCCCTTCGTTTTCAACTCTTTCAAAAGCATCAATATTATCGAAGCCTGTCGATGTGTGTGGACGACCTTCTTTTAACACAACATTACCCCATTTATTATGTTCCGCTAAATAAACCCCACCGCCATTACTAAAATGCAGAGCCTCTTTTATGTTGTAGTCATCTAAAGGAGTTCTTTTATATTCATGATCAACTTCCAAATTCATTTTTTTTATTTCTTCGGGTTCCTCAATAAAATCAGGTAATACATAATAGGGCTTTCTTTGATCTTCTATAAGATTTCCATTTGGATCTTCTATAGCATCTAATATCTCCCCCTTATATCTAAAAGTCCTAGGCATAAAACCACCATATCTAAAATAGACATTACTTTTATACCATCTTTTATCATTTAAAATGTACGGCCCTTTAGGAAGATTAGATAGCTCATGTTCCAATTTTTTTAATAAATCTATGAATTGTTCATTTGAAGATGGGTAAATAGTAATAAACTTCCCCGAAGAACTCCGATCTCCATATTTTGAATCTTTTAACATCAATTCGTGCATACTTTTTACATATTTAAAAGATACATTTTCTTTGAACATAAGATCAGAAACTATATCTAAAGTTTTTCTAGCCTCTTTCAATTGTGTACATATATGTATTTTCCATCCTTGTTTAGGTAGATGTTGTGTATTATTGAAAACATTTGTCCAATGTTCTCCTTGGACTATTTCAAAATTATGAGGAATTTGTTTCAAATTTATAATGCCTTCATTTTCATAAGAAGGTTTTGTATAATACCGACTATTATTTATATATTTTACATATCTATAATCCACACTTAACAACTCCAAATTAGCACCAACTGATGTTTCAGTTGATGCTTTTTAATTAAATGTTATTTATTTCCTTGTGGAAATACACAGAAAACAACACTTACACTACTCTGTTTTTTACACATAACACTGGCATTTGATGCTTGGCTATTTGTAGATTTTTTTGTGCGTATACCTTGTAATTTTAGGACACTATTTTTATTCATTATTTCACCTCCTAATATAATATATGATTAATATATTTTTCATTAACATTGTTTACATTTTCAGAAAATAGAAACATTTCTTTCATATGCATACCCCAGTATGGAGCAAATGTTAATTTTTTATATTTTTTAAAAGAGAGGCTTGTATTTGTTATTTGATATGTTCCTTTTTCATCTTTATAGTACCAAGGAGATCCAGAGTAACCTTCTTTAGCTTTTAGATTTACCCCAATCATACTCGATTCGTATATATAGTCTTCGAAAGTATTAGCCTCATGACACATTAATTTTTTTTTAAATAATTTATCCTTCAAATATAAAACAGTTATTTTTTGCTCTTTATCATAAAAGAATTTGGGATATATCTTATTGTAATTGCAGTGATTTGTTTTATCTGGAATTAATATAGCAGTATCAAAATCCAAAATACCTTCACTAACCCAATTATTACTTAGAACAATTCTGTTGATATTAATCTCATTTCCTTCATAGTCAAAAAAATATATAGATTCTGCGAATTTTTTATAATGCCAATCAAAAACACTATGAGCTGCTGTAATAATTAGAAGTTTTTTTTTCCAAAAAACAACAGAAGCGTTTGACACCATCTCTTCACCATTCATTTGAACTTTTATAATACCTATATTTTTAATATGTATTATTCAACACTTCCCCTTATTTATATATTAGCATCTTAAAATTATCATTAAACATTTCTTTTTTCAATATCCATCCAAAATGCAAAATTACACTAAAATACCAAAAATACTTTTAAAAAAACCTTTTCTATGTTTTTTATTAAACTATTTACAGAATTATTACTTGTTTTTTCATATTTATTATCATCCTTAAAGAATTCACTTTCTTTTGCTATTTGTTTTTTTATTTTCTCATCTTTTTCATTAAAAGTAGCTTTTTGTACATTATTGGTCTGTTTATTACTAGTATCAAACTTAGATGTATAGTCAAGTTGCTTTTCTTCTTCTTCTAGTTTGTACTCCAATTTTTGAATTTTCTTATTACTTTCTAAAATCAATATTTGCTGATTTTTAAGTAGCTTCGACCTTTCCTGTAATTCTTTCCTATAAAATTCTATTGTCATTTTGTGACAACTTTCCTGTTTTTCAATTTTATTATTTAAAATAGACATTTTATTTTTAAGTGTTTCTATTAATTGAGTATAATTTTCAAATTTAGAATTAGTATTATCTGACTCATTGCTTTTTTCAGTGCTCGTTGTACTTTCAAAGCCATATTTCTTTTTATTTGCATTTACTCTTTGAATAATTTTTTCTATGTCGGCATCTTCTTTGATATATGAAGAGTTTTCTTGCTTTATCGTTTTTATATTTAGTCGTTTAATGCTATTAAAAATTGTTTGCTTACTAACCTGTAATTCTTCACTTAAATTTTTTACACTTTTCAAGATATCAACCCTTGATGAATATATTATTTATCCTTTTCCTTTATACTACCATTCAGGATGATATACTATATTTAACATAATCAAATCCCCCTCACTACCGGAAATAGTGAGGGGGATTGGTGTACCTATGGAATTCTCTTTATTAAACACAGTATATCATCATATATGTTAGGAATGCAAAACTATCAGAATTTTTACTGTAAGAAAATATTTAATTTGTTATATTTAATATAAAATTAAGGCAATGGAGTGATAATATTGAATATTATAAAAAGACAATGGAATAGTTAAATTAAAAAATAGTAAATGGTATATAAGGAAAGAAATATCTGGATGGGATAGTGAAAATATTAGAGAGATTCTTCCTGAAATTCTAAGTGTAAAAGTTAGATATATATCTGAAATGTTAAATTTTATAAAAAAACTAAAAAAATAAATTTTTCATTTTTTGTTCATCATTATCTCATATAACAGAATGTATTTTATAATAAAAAAACGTTATCTAGCTGGGTGTACTAGATAACGTCAGAACTCAATAGTTAGTAGATTGAGTTTTCAACATCAACGTGTCGAAATAATTAAATATACAAAGAGATATTTATGATTCTATAATATTTGTTGTTTTTATGCAATGTTTTTTCTTGCTTTTTGAGACTCACCGTGTAATTTTTATAACAACTTATGTTTGCGTAATAATTCTTCAATGAAAGTACCTTGTATTTTTTTCATCGTATTTTTCAAAACTGAACGTTTAATGAAGTTATTATTAACTAATTCAGGTAATGATTTACGATCATTTAATTGATAATAAGCATCCATAAGTACACGTGTATCAAATTCAGAAGCATACACTTCAGGTACACCTCTATCTACTTCTAATAATTGATATACAGCTTCCATAGCTGTACGTACAGAATATTCAGTTGTGAATACTGTATCACGTTCTGTTTCAGCAAAGTTACCTATAAAGGCTAAGTTTTTAGAACCATTAGGAACAACCAATGGACGATCTTTGTATGCTCTTGGCATAAAGTACGCTGTCACATAAGGCATATAAACAGGAATTGTATTGCATTCTGTTTGTGCTAATTCAACTAACTCATCTTGTGGTACTCCCATATGATATAACCATTCTTGACAGATTTCACTACCTGTACATTCTGTGATTGGCTTTTTAATGAAGTCTCCTTTAACATCAGAGTATAATGCATATATCCATACACTTACCTGATCTTTAGGTTGCTCCTTAAATTGTTGTTGACGATTGACTGTAAAACTAAGTTGCCAACTTGAATCTGCTACCGTTACAATACCCCCAGTAACGGTACGTCCAGATAACACATCACGTTTACTTAATTTTTCAATATAAGAAATCACTTTTTTATTATTAGTTGTTGTAGTTGCAGATACGAGCCAACTTTTATCTGGAATATGATCACAGAATTTTTCAGGTCTTCCAAATTCCGGACTTTGATTAGCTAAATTTTTCCATAATGTCCAACTACCTCCTAATGCTTTCGTTGGTGGAGCAGGATGGTCATTATCCCCATAAGTTGAACTTTCTGTAATACTACCGTTCGTTACAAAAACAAGATCATCTAATGTTAAAGGTATAGATTCTGTTTTACCATTTTTGTTTACAAGAATCTCTCGTGCAATTTTCGTAGATGATGTTGAATCGACCAATATATTGTCAACTTGAATACCATATTCAAAATGCACGCCATGTGACTTAAGATATTCTACCATCGGCAATACTAAAGACTCATATTGGTTATATTTAGTGAATTTTAAAGCACTAAAATCTGCCAAACCACCAATATGGTGAACAAAACGCATAAGATATCGACGCATTTCCATTGCTGAATGCCAGGGTTCGAAAGCAAACATTGTTTTCCAATATAACCAAAAATTAGAATTTAAAAAATCTTCAGTGAAAACTTCGGAAATTTTAACATCTTCTAAATCTTCTTCTTTTTTCATACATAAACTTAAAATTTCTTTAATAGCTTTTTTAGACAATGTAAAATCGCCATCAGTATCAATGCGTTTACCG
>NZ_JBRIKK010000035.1:0-10625 GCF_052976705.1 Staphylococcus sp. MSU001 | reverse complement strand
GTGTATTTAGTGTTTCTTATACATGAGCCTTAGCTCATGTGTTCGTTTGCTTCTTTTCGAACATTACATATACATTCCGCCGTTAACATGAATTGTTTGGCCTGTAATATATTTAGCTTTATCAGAAGCTAGGAAGGCAACAGTATTAGCTATATCTGTATCTTCTCCAAAACGTTTTAAAGGAATTTGCTCTAACATTTGATCCTTCAAATCATCACTTAAAGCATTTGTCATATCTGAAACGATAAAGCCAGGTGCTACAGCGTTCACTGTAATACCTCGTGATGCTAGTTCTCGTGCTGCAGTTTTAGTTAATCCAATAACACCTGCTTTTGTTGCAACATAGTTTGCTTGTCCAGGATTACCCATTGCACCAACAATACTAGTTAAATTAATGATTGCACCACTACGTTGACGTAACATTTGTGGCGTTACTTTTTGAATACAGTTAAACACGCCTTTTAAGTTCGTATCAATCACGTCATCCCACTCTTGTTCTTTCATGCGCATAAGTAAGTTGTCTTTAGTTATTCCTGCATTGTTAACTAATACGTCTACAGAACCAAATTGACTTACCACTTCTTTAATCATTTCTTTAACTTCATCGCCTTTTGCAACATTGGCTTGTATTGCAAAACTTTCTACACCTTTAGCTTTAATTTCTTCAACAACTGCTTCTGCTTTATCTTTACTTCCAGCATAATTGACAGCTACATTATATCCTTCTTCTGCTAATTGCAATGCAATGCTTCTACCTATACCACGAGAAGCACCTGTAACTAAAGCACTTTTATTCATGATTATTATTCCATCCTTTCACATCTTCAAGTGTTTGAATTGAAGTGATTTTTACATCTCGATTAATTTTTTTGATGAGCCCAGATAATACTTTTCCAGGTCCAATTTCAATAAAGTGATCGACACCTTGATTAATCAACCACTCCGTTGATTGAATAAATTGAACAGGTGAATATAATTGTTTAACCATATTGCGTTTAATTACTTCGGCATCGGTTTCTCCCTTTGCATTAACATTCTGAACAATTGGATAATTAGCATTATGCCACTCAAATTGATTAATGAAATTAGCAAAAACCTCTTCAATAACTTTCATCATTGAAGAGTGAAAAGGACCGGAAACAGCTAACGGAAGAACGCGTTTAGCTCCAAGTTCTTTGCCCTTTTCTACTAATTCATCAATTAAAGGTTTATGTCCAGACACCACGATTTGACCTGGTGAGTTAATATTAGCAGGTTCAATTAACTGTTCATTTGTAGATAACGTTTGACATATCTTATCAACATCATCATAGTCCAAACCTAATACTGCTGCCATACCTCCAACACCGTTAGGAAACGCTTGAGCCATAAGTTGGCCACGTTTACGTACAATTCTAACTGCATCTTCAAAAGCTAATACACCACTAGCAACTAAACTTGAATATTCTCCTAAGCTATGTCCCATAGTATAATCTACTTTTAAATGATTTAAAGATTCTAGTAACGCAATACTATGTGTTAATAGTGCAGGTTGTGTATTTTCTGTTTCTCCTAATTTCCCATCATTATCATTAAACATCGTTTCTAACAAATCAAAGTCTACTGTCTCTTGAGCTAAATTTAATACTCGAGTCGAGCGTTCTTCTTCGTTATATAAATCACTAGCCATCCCTACTTTTTGTGCACCTTGACCAGGGAATACAACTGCTATTTTACCCATTTTACTCACCTACTGTATCTTTCATAATTTGAACGATATTCTCTTCACCAGCAATTTTTGCTTGTCTAATTGCAGAATAAAATGCTTTAGCGTTTGAACTACCGTGAGCTTTTACAACCGTACCATCTAAACCTAATAATACTGATCCACCATATTCTGAGTAGTCCATTTTCTTAGCAAATGTGTCTAAATCTTTTTTCAACACTGCACCAGCTAATTTATTTTTGAAGCTACTCATTATTGTTTCTTTCAACATTTTACCTATAGACTTTGCAGTGCCTTCAAGATTTTTAAGGACCATGTTACCTGTATAACCATCTGTTACTACGACATCAACATTTCCATCCATAAGTGTTTTTGCTTCAATATTACCTGTAAAGTTAAATGATTGATTTTTCTCAAATAAATCATATGCTTTTTTAGTTAAAGAATTTCCTTTAGCTGCTTCAGTGCCAATATTAAGAAGTGACACTGAAGGATTTTGAATACCGCGAATTTTTTGAGCGTAAATATTTCCTAATTGCGCATATTGTAGTAAATGTTCTGCTTTAGCGTCAGCATTGGCACCAACATCTAAGAACACAAACCCTTTGCCATCAGTAGTGGGCAATGTTACAACTAACGCAGGTCTTGCTACGCCTTTAATACGTCCAACAATAAATAACCCAGCTGACATTAAAGCACCTGTATTTCCCGCTGATACACAACCATCAGCTTCACCTGATTTTACCGCCTCAGCCATCTTAACCATGGAGCTATCTTTTTTACGTTTAATTGCACGTACTGGTTCATCTTCCATTTCAATCTTTTCGGTACAATGTCGAAACTCTATACGCTCATGACTTAAATTGTATTGTGATTCGTCACCAAAAAGAATAATTTCCAAATCTTTAAAGTCTTCGACAGCTTTTTTAACTGCATCTAATACAATACCAGGCGCATCATCTCCACCCATCATATCTACAGCAATTTTAACCATTTCATTCATCCTCACTTGTATAGTACATTTTGAATTTCCCTTTAAAAACTAACATATCTGAAACATAAGAATTCACTTCAATAATATAATGTTTATCTGTTATATCTATGACACGGGCATCTGCTCGAACTGTGTCATTTAATTTTACTTTTTCTTTAAATTCAACTTGACTTTCATGTGTCAATACTATTGGTTTATGTATAAGAGCTACACATAATGAGTTAGCTTGTGCAAATAAGACATGCCCTCTAGCAATCTCACTTTTTGCAAAAACAGAATCAATTGTAATTTCAATTAGAGATTGCGCGCTAACATCAGGATTCACTTTAATCAAATCACCTATAATTTCATTGGCTTCTATTGATTTGATTCGTCCATAATTCTGTTCAGCGACTAATTTAATTCTTTTACGTAACTCAGGAATATTTAAATGTGTGCGATCTAAACGTATGGTTTGAATACTTACATCAAACTGCTCACACAATTCATAATCAGTGATGAAGGGGTTTAATTCGATAGCCTCTTTAATGGCTACTCGTCTATCATTTTTCTTTAATTTCACACGCACACCCCTCATTTTAGTACCAAGTCTTAAATATTCCTTAAATATCATAACACTTTCTTTATCTATTACTCAACAATAAACTGTATCAATCTATATTCAGCTGATCGTATCTTTTTATAAAATCAAAATATATCTTTGAATAGTATAATATTTTTTTCTAATCAAAACGAATGTGGCGTAAGTTTTGTTTAATAAACTCTCTTAAATGACTATATTGTTGTTCGAAAAATTGGCCAGATTGTATAAGTTCTGCTGCTTCATCTCTAGCAACTTCAAGCATACGATAATCTTCTACTATATTTGCTACAAGAAAGTCTGGAAGACCGCTTTGTTTTACTCCAAAGAAATCCCCTGGACCTCTCATTTCTAAATCTCTTTCACTTAATTCGAATCCATCAGTAGTTTGAGTCATAATGGTCATACGTTCAATACCTGTTTCAGTCTTGGGAGATGCAATTAATACACAATAACTTTGATGTTCACTACGACCAACACGCCCACGTAATTGATGTAATGTAGATAAACCAAATCGATCTGCATCATAAATCATCATAAATGTTGCATTAGGTACATTTACACCCACCTCAACTACAGTAGTAGAAACTAAAATATCTATTTCATGTTCACTGAATTTTTGCATGACTTGATCTTTATCTTCAGCAGTCATTTTCCCATGTAATAATCCAACTTTTTCATTACCGTAATCACTTTGTAAGGATTCATAAAGTGCCACAACATTTTGTACATCTTCTAAATGCTCAGAGCTTTCAATTAATGGACAGATGACATAGGCTTGTCTACCCTTTTTTAATTCATTCGACATTTGTGCAAGTACTTGATCATATTGCTCATGTTTTGCCCAACTTGTTTTTATAGGTTTTCTGCCTTTTGGTAATTGTTTAATTGAAGATACATCCATTTCACCGAAAACAGAAATAGCGAGTGTTCTAGGGATTGGTGTCGCTGTCATAAACAACACATTGGTCATCGCACCTTTTTCTCTTAGAATTTGTCGTTGGTTAACACCAAATCGGTGCTGTTCATCTGTAATGACTAATCCAACATTATTGAAGACAACATCATCTTGTATCAAGGCGTGTGTACCAATCAAACAATCGATAGTTCCATTTTCTAATTGCTCTAGAAGAAGTCGTCTTTTTTTCCCTTTAACAGAACCAGTTAATAAAGCTACGTTCATTGTATTACCAAATAGTTGCATCAAACTTTCAGCGTGCTGTTCAGCTAAAATCTCCGTTGGAACCATTAATGCAGATTGATATCCTGCAGTTTTTAAGGCGTACATACAAATTGCTGCTACTACAGTTTTGCCGGATCCAACATCACCTTGTAACAACCGATGCATACGAATAGGCGCCTTTAAATCACGAAATATTTCATTGACACTAACTTTTTGAGCATCAGTTAACTCAAATGGCAAACTATCAATAAATTGTTTTACTTTATTTATATCGTAATTAATTTCAATAGCTTCATCTGATGTCTTTTCTAAGCGATTTAACCATTGCATACGTAGCTCAAACATAAATAGCTCTGTAAATGCATAAGTTCGTCTAGCTCTTAGCAAGTTTTGTTTATCAATAGGATGATGTAATGTTTGAATTGTATATGCTAAAGTTTCTAATTTATACTTTTCTCTGAGGTCATCAGTCAACCATTCATGAATTGTAACATCACTAAGTGCCTGTCTAATGTTATCTCGTAACTGCTTTTGTTTTATTCCTTCTTTAACTCGATATACTGGTTCTAAATGGGCATCCTCTTGATTTTTTTGATCATTAAAAAAAATACGATTACCATTAATCTCTTGTTTATTACGATTCCATTTCCCTTTTATAGTGACAATACTATTTAGTTCAAGTTTCTTTTTTAAATATGGTTGATTAAAAAATACGCATTTAACAGCGATATGATTTATCATAAGATGGACAGTTAATTTCGATTTATTACGACCAAAAAAAGCAACAGTTGGACTGGAATAAACCTCACCTTGAACTGTTACAGTTGCTTGATCGTCTGCTTGATTTAAATCAATAACAGTATTATCTTCATAACGTGTCGGTAAGTATAATACTAAATCTTCAACTGATTTAATATTTAATTCTTCTAACAACGCTAAACGTTTTGGACCTATACCTTTAATTTTATCTAATGCATACGGGCTCTCAATAAGATGAACTTTTGACATGATGAATCACCTATTATTTTTCATTATCTTTAATCTCAACATCTATTTTACCATGTTCAATTGATTAATTTGCGTTTCACGGGTTAATTATATCAACACTTCACTATTAAAATTCTCATTATATATAAAAATAACGATTAGTGATTTAAATTCACTAACCGTTATTCCGACTATTTATTATCAAAAGGTAAATAGTATTTCATTTATTCTACTGCGAAGAAATACTGATAAATAGGCTGTCCACCTTCGTGTTGTTCTACTTCTACATCAGGGTACTCCGATTCAATCCAATCAATGATTTGGTTTGTAATTGAATTATCGGCATCTTCGCCTGAAATCATTGTTAAAATTTCGCTATCTTCATTAAGTAGTTTGCTGAGTAGACCTTTAACTGCATGAAATTGATTAAAGTCACTTATCACAATTTTATCTTCAGCTAGACCCATGAATTCATCTTTCTTGATTTCAATACCGTCTATTTTAGTATCTCTAACTGCAAAAGTAATTGAACCAGATTGAACAGTTTCCAAAGCATCATTCATGTGGCTTTTATTATCTTCTAAATTAGATTCTTGATCATATTGGAATAAGGCTGATATTCCCTGTGGAATCGATTTAGTAGGAATCACTACAGTTTCAGCTTCTACAATACTAGCCGCTTGTTCACTGGCCATCATAATATTTTTATTGTTTGGTAAGATAATTGCACGTTTACATTGTGATTGTTCAATAACCTTAACTATATCTTCAGTAGAAGGGTTCATTGTTTGCCCACCACTAATAATGTGCGTTGCTCCCATAGATTTAAATAATTCAGCAATCCCATCGCCTACAGAAATTGTAACAATAGCTGTTTCAACTGTTTTGGATTCATTAGTTGCTTTATTTTGAATTCCATCTTGTTCCTTACGAATAACTTCACGATGTTGTTCACGCATGTTTTCTACTTTAAGTTTAATTAGCTCACCATATTTTTGACCATAATTAAATACATCCCCCGGATGTTCTGTATGTACGTGCACTTTAACAATTTCATCATCATTAATTACTAATAACGAATCACCGAATTCACTCATATCATTACGAAATTCTTGCTCGTCAAATGCTTTTTTATTTTTACCAAATCGAACCATCATTTCCGTACAATAACCGTAAACAATGTCCTCTGTATTAATAACCCCGTGAAAATCATGATCGTCATTAACAAATGATTCAGTATCAAGTTTAGGTGCTTGTGCTTCTACTTTTTCGCCTTTAAGACCCTTTAAGAAACCTTCATAAACGCATAATAAACCTTTACCACCACTATCAACAACGCCTACTTCTTTAAGTACTGCTAATAAATTAGGCGTATTATCTAAAGACTCGCTTGCTGCTTCAATCACGTGTACCATTAAATCAACGCAATCTTCAGCTTGATCCACGTAATCCATTGCGGCTTTTGCTGCATCTTTGGCTACTGTTAAAATCGTCCCCTCTACCGGTTTCATAACTGCCTTATAAGCTGTTTCAACTCCAGCTTGAAAACTCTCAGCAAACTGTTGCACGCTTATTTCTTTTTCTTCTTCAATATTCTTACAAAAACCTCTGAATAATTGAGAAAGAATAACACCTGAATTACCACGAGCTCCCATAAGTAATCCTTTTGAAAATGTTTTACCTAACTCTCCAATATTTTGAGATAAATTATTTTCGACTTCCTCACGACCAGAAGTAATAGTTAAATTCATATTTGTCCCTGTATCTCCATCTGGAACAGGATAGACGTTTAATGAATCCACTAAGTCTGCATTATTTGATAAATTTTGTGCCCCTTGTATAATCATATCGGCAAATAATTTACCATTTATTTTGCTAATCATTTCACGTTGTCCTCCTAAACCTTTTTCACTGTCTCATTTACACGTACACCTTGTACGAAAATATTTATTGAATTAACTTTCACATTTAGTGTTTTTTCTAAAGTATATTTAACAGTTGATTGAAGATTGCTTGCTACTTCAGAAATTTTCACACCATAGCTCACGATGATATACATATCTACATCAATAATTCCGTTGTCTTCTCTAACTTTAATGCCTTTAGCATAGTTATCGTGTCCAAGGATTTCAGCGATACCATCTCTAACTTGTTGTCTTGAAGCCATACCAACAATTCCATAACTTTCAACGGCTTTACCACCAACTACTGATGCAATTACATCATTTGAAATATCAATTTTACCGTAGTCATTTGAAATTTCTAATGTCATATCTGTTCCTCCTGAAAATTTCAGAATTTTATTTTTAAAGCGTTGTGCCTAGGTTATTTTATTAATGCCTTAAATACTTTAAAAATCAAATCATTGTTGATGCTTTAAATTAATAAAATTTGTATTTTTAAAAATTAGGTTTACTTTGTTTGTAAATTTATCTAATTAATTTAACTGTTTCTTTACAGTATCATACTATATAACTCCACATCACACAATTATAGCATAATAAATTGCATTTTATTGTAATTTTTATAATTTATAAAAGTCTTTATTGCCGACAATCTCATTATGTGTTATCTTATTAAAGTATATAAGTAGTAGTGTGTATTTATATTTATTAAAGGAGGTACTTTCATGGGTAAACAATGTTTCGTAACAGGTCGTAAAGCTTCGACTGGTAATCATCGTTCACACGCTTTAAATGCGAATAAACGCAGATGGAACGCTAACCTTCAAAAAGTTAGAATCCTTGTAGACGGCAAACCTAAGAAAGTTTGGGTTTCTGCACGTGCTTTAAAATCTGGTAAAGTTACTAGAGTTTAATAAATATAATGCACATAATAAAAATATCCTTATGTGGAGGATAAATTTTAAGACCTTAAAGGTGAGCCCTTTAAGGTCTTTTTTTAGTCACGACTACGTATTTTTAAAATTGATCCTTGTTCAACTCGAATGATTGCTTCATTATCCATTACCTCATTTGAAATTGTGAGTGTAGAGCCTAAATTTAAGTGTTCTTGATTTAAATTATATTTGAACCCCTGTAAAGTTAATATAGCTTTATCGTTGAGAGGGATAAACGATATATATGGATAATTACTATCTCTGTTGATTACATACTTACCTTCACCTAATAATTGAATATGATTTTGTTGATCAATGACTTTTATTTTTATAGACTGATGTAAGTATTGAGGTTTTTGTAAAATTTGAAGCACACCCATAAAGTGATCTAACCGACCGCCTGTTGCACCATAAATTGTAATTTCTGTGTATCCTCTTTCAACTGCTTGAGCTACTCCTAAAGCTAAATCAGTATCATCTTTTTCAGCTTCAACCGGTTCGATATGAAGATTTTGCATCAACATCAAACGTTCTTCGTCATTCACTGAGTCAAAATCACCTACAGAAAATATAGGTTGAATACCTTGTTTTACGAGTATAAGCGCACCTCTATCAATACCTGCCCAATTAGAATCTTTTTCTTTTTCGAAAATATGATTAGGTAACAAACGCTGAGAACATAATAAATTAATCTTCACATTATCATTCCTTTAATAAAGATGTTACTTTTGCATAATCCTCTTGTTTAAAGAAGTATGAACCAGTGACTAACATTGTAGCACCCTGTTCTACACATCGTTTACTCGTTTGATCGTTAATTCCTCCATCTACCTCAATATCAAAAGTTAAATGATTTTCATGTTTGAGTTGATTTAATTGCTCAATCTTAGTCACGCATTGTTCTATGAATGTTTGTCCGCCAAAACCAGGATTTACAGTCATTACTAAAACATAATCAACAATACTCAATATAGGTAAAATTGTTTCTACAGATGTTCCGGGATTGATGACGACACCTGCTTTTTTCCCTAATTGTTTAATTTGTTCAATTGCCCTATGTATATGTGTTGTCGCCTCAACATGGACTGAAATCATATCAGCACCATGTTCAGCAAAAAGATTAATATAATTTTCAGGTTGTTCAATCATTAAATGAACATCTATTGGCAAATGAGATTGTTGTCTAACAGCATCCAATATTGGAATACCAATTGAAATATTAGGGACAAATTTACCGTCCATCACATCAAAGTGTAATCCGTCTACCTTGGCTGCTTCTAACAATTGAAGTTCTTCTTTTAAATTTAAAAAATCTATAGATAAAAGTGATGGTAAAATTTTAACCATTTAGTATCGAACCTTTCTATTGGAAATTTCATTATATAATTGCTGATAATGATCATATCTAAATTGTGGAATTTCTCCTTTTTCAACGAGTGTCTTAACATGACACTGTGGTTCTTTTATATGATTACAATTACGAAACTTACATTGCTCTCCTGCTTCATGAATATCTATAAAAAAATCTTTTAGTTGCTCTTTTTCAATATGATTAAAATCTAACGCGCTAAACCCCGGTGTATCAGCGATGTAACCACCTTTTCTATCGTATAATTCGACATGTCTTGTAGTGTGTTTACCCCTATTCAATGACTTAGAAATATCATTAGTTTCTAATTTCAACTGAGGCTGATAACTATTTAAAAAAGTAGATTTCCCCACTCCAGATTGGCCACTTAATACTATTAAACCGTCAGACCATTCATCAACAGTAGCAGTATAATTACTATCTTTTCCAATAAAATGCGTAGCATATCCTATGTTTTGATATATTTTTATTGTATCTTTGATTTTTAGAATTTCTTGTTCAGAAGCTATATCATGTTTAGTGATTAAAATTCTAGGTTTGAGATGATAAGAATGAGCAATCACTAAATAGCGATCTAATAATTGTGTTGAAAATTCAGGCTCGACTGCACTCATTACTATCACTAACTCGTCAATATTACTTACTGGTGGTCGTTTTAGTTCATTATTTCGGTCATGTACATGATGAATATAGCCCTCTTTCGTATTTTGAACTTCAAAATCTACGATATCGCCCACCACAGGTGAAAACTTCTTTTTTCTGAATAAACCACGTGGTTTGGTATCAAATCTCTCACCTTCTACATCTACTTGATACACACCACTGATTAGTTTAACGATTCGACCAGTCTTCAAAAAGACACCTCTCATTTATGTTTTATTATTCATATTATATCAAAATACTAGTACTTATAATATAACAACTCAATTCAAGCTCATTATTTACTTACTAGTATATTGTTTTCAATA
>NZ_JBRIKK010000034.1:0-11237 GCF_052976705.1 Staphylococcus sp. MSU001 | reverse complement strand
TAAAAGGTGAGAGTAAAGCTGACTTGTTTTTTTACGGATTTAAAATCCTAGAGTCTGGACAGTCTACTCCTCTCTATAACTATAAAAAATAGCTATGAAAAAATCTATCGTCATAGATTTCTTCATAGCTAATCTTAGTATGTTTTATAATATAAAGGCAGTTGATGATTGAATTAAAAATGCATTAATATCAATCTTTTCGACACACGTTATAGGAGGACAAGCATTCATGTCCTCCTACACTATTATTTAAAGAATTAAGATTCGTATTGACTTGAACCTTTTGACGGCTTAAGAATTGGATCTAAAATAGCTACAACAATAGTGAAGATGACAGCAATAATAATTGGATTAATTACATTTAGTGCTGGTCCACTATTTAAGCTATTCAATACGAAATTAACCATTTGAAGTAACAATACTGCCCAAATGAATGTCATGAGGTATCTCATATTATATAACCTCCACTTGTTTATTCGTTAACTCTATTTTAAGTGATAATATCTTATTTGTATAGTATAAATCTAAGACGTTGTTATCTCATACTTTTAATTAAAAGCAAAATAAGAAATTAGAGTATGTTGTAATTATAAAGATGTATTTAGTGAAGTTTGTTAAAATACATAATGGAAATGTTTTGTATTGATTGGGAGGCTCTCTGCTTGAGTTTAAAAACATGAATATGTTAAATTAATACCTGGTATTAAAAATTTTTTAAGAAGGTGTACAACCATGAATGTGGGTATTAAAGGTTTTGGTGCATATGCACCTAAAAATATTATAGACAATGCCTATTTTGAGCAGTTTTTAGAAACTTCAGATGAATGGATTTCTAAAATGACTGGTATTAAAGAAAGACATTGGGCAGACGAAGATCAAGACACATCTGATTTAGCATACAATGCAAGTATTAAAGCGATAGAGGATGCTGGCATTCAACCAGAAGATATAGACATGATTATCGTTGCTACAGCTACTGGGGATATGCCTTTCCCAAGCGTGGCTAATATCTTACAAGAAAGACTAGGAACAGGTAAGGTTGCTACTATGGATCAACTTGCTGCATGTTCTGGCTTTATGTATTCAATGATTACTGCTAAACAATATATACAATCTGGTGATTACAAACATATTTTAGTTGTGGGTGCTGATAAATTATCTAAGATTACCGATATGACTGACCGTTCTACTGCTGTATTATTTGGAGACGGTGCTGGAGCTGTTGTCATGGGAGAAGTTGCTGAAGGTCGTGGTATCATCAGCTATGAAATGGGTTCAGACGGTAGTGGTGGTAAATACTTGTACTTAGATAGAGAAACTGGCAAACTCAAAATGAATGGTAGAGAAGTATTTAAATTTGCTGTGAGAATTATGGGTGATGCATCTACGCGTGTAGTTGAGAAAGCTGGTTTATCTTCCGAAGACATAGACTTATTTGTTCCACATCAGGCTAATATTAGAATTATGGAATCTGCGAGAGAGAGATTAGGAATAGAAAGAGAAAAAATGAGTGTCTCAGTAAATAAATATGGTAATACTTCGGCTGCCTCAATACCATTAAGTATTAATCAAGAATTGCAAAATGGAAAAATCAAAGATGACGATACATTAGTCTTAGTTGGCTTCGGTGGAGGTCTAACTTGGGGCGCAATCGTTATTAAATGGGGAAAATAGGAGGATAACGTATGAATAAAAATAATAGAGTTGTTATAACGGGTATCGGAGCCTTATCTCCAATTGGTAACGATGCTAAAACAACATGGGACAATGCACTAAAAGGTGTTAACGGTATAGATAAAATCACAAGAATAGATACTGATGATTATAATGTACATCTTGCTGGTGAATTGAAAGATTTTAATATAGAAGACCACATTGATAGAAAAGAAGCTCGCCGTATGGATCGTTTTACACAATACGCGGTGGTTGCTGCAAGAGAAGCGGTTAAAGATGCACAATTAAATATTAATGAAAAAAATGCCGACCGTATTGGTGTATGGATTGGTTCTGGTATCGGTGGTATGGAAACTTTCGAAGTTGCACATACAACACTTGTAGAAAGAGGACCACGTCGAGTAAGTCCATTTTTCGTTCCAATGTTAATTCCTGATATGGCTACCGGTCAAGTTTCTATTGATTTAGGTGCTAAAGGGCCTAATGGTTCTACAGTAACAGCTTGTGCTACGGGGACTAATTCAATAGGTGAAGCATTTAAAATTATTCAACGTGGTGATGCAGATGCAATGGTGACTGGTGGAACAGAGGCACCTATTACACATATGGCAATCGCAGGGTTTAGTGCTAGTCGTGCATTATCTACAAACAATGACCCTGAAACGGCTTGTCGACCATTCCAAGAAGGCCGTGATGGCTTTGTTATGGGTGAAGGGGCAGGTATTGTTGTACTTGAATCATTAGATTCAGCTAAAGAGAGAGGCGCTGAAATTTACGCTGAAGTTGTAGGTTATGGTTCCTCTGGCGATGCACATCATATTACAGCACCTGCGCCTGAAGGTGAAGGTGGCTCAAGAGCTATGCAAGCTGCTTTAGATGATGCTCGAATCAAAGCTCAAGATGTACAGTATTTAAATGCACATGGCACAAGTACACCAGTTGGAGATTTATATGAAGTTCAAGCGATTAAAAATACATTCGGTGATGCTGCGAAGTCATTAAAAGTAAGTTCAACTAAATCAATGACTGGACATTTATTAGGTGCTACAGGTGGAATTGAAGCTATTTTTTCTGCTCTATCAATTCGTGATTCAAAGGTAGCCCCTACAATACATGCAATCACACCAGACGAAGAATGTGATTTGGACATTGTTCCGAATGTAGCCCAAGACTTAGACATTACCTATGCAATGAGTAATAGTTTAGGATTTGGTGGACATAATGCAGTGTTAGTATTTAAGAAATTTGAAGACTAAAATTAAATAAATGTAAACAGAAATCTTCAAGTGATGAGTTATTAATTTAGCTACTCACTTGAAGATTTTTTTATAATAATAAGGATACTCCGATACTCACAACTATATAAGTGAGGTTAACAATCAATGTTGGAACTACCCATGGGGAAATTATATAACTTTCTTTTTTAACTTTTTGTGGATTGAAAAAGTGGTCATTTTTCATCATACGTTTTCTCTTAGTTGAGGAAAGTTGATACTTTAAACGACGAAATCCAAAACTTGTAGCATCAAATATTCCTTCTTGAATGAGTAAAATAAGGAAAGCAACTATAAAAATAATGAATGATGTATAAAATAAGATATTGATTAAATTTATAAAGTGATTTGAATAAAATAACCATATAATTATTGATAAAACTGGCGTAAATAATGACGAAATCAAATAAGAATTTATGGACATTAATGAAACCTCCTATCTATGCTAGATGTATTTTAACTTAATATTAGAAAAGGGTGGATTTTTATATTGCAAAAGTAAGAGAATAAAACAAAAAGTCATTTATCTATATTTACTATAGTACTGTAATGCAAAATGATATTGCAATTGTATAAATATTATAGATATAATAAAGATTAATATTTCTGAAAATTATGAAGGGAATGTCAATTTTGAATATTCTTTAATTTAGGAGGGTGTATATGACTAAATATGTGTTGAAACGATTGTGTTATATGTTTGTGTCGTTATTTATTGTTATAACAATTACATTTTTCTTAATGAAATTAATGCCAGGATCTCCGTTTAATGACACAAAACTTAATGCGCAACAAAAAGAAATATTAAATGAAAAGTACGGTTTGAATGATCCAGTAGCATTACAATATGTTAATTATTTGAAAAATGTAGTAACAGGTGATTTTGGCAACTCATTTCAATATCATAATATGCCAGTGTGGGATTTAGTTAAACCACGATTGATACCTTCAATGGAGATGGGAATAACGGCTATGGTTATTGGTGTTGTTTTAGGTTTAGTATTAGGTGTTGCTGCTGCTACTAAACAAAATACATGGGTAGACTATACAACAACAATTATCTCTGTTATCGCAGTATCAGTGCCGTCATTTGTCTTAGCAGTTTTATTGCAGTATGTATTTGCAGTTAAGTTAGAATGGTTTCCAGTTGCAGGATGGGAAGGTTTTTCTACAGCTATTTTACCTTCTCTAGCACTATCAGCTACAGTTTTAGCAACTGTTGCAAGATATATTAGAGCTGAAATGATTGAAGTACTCAGTTCAGATTACATACTTTTAGCTCGAGCTAAAGGAAATTCTACTTTAAAAGTGCTCTTTGGACATGCATTACGAAATGCATTAATTCCTATTATTACAATCATTGTACCTATGTTAGCAGGTATATTAACAGGAACATTAACAATTGAAAATATCTTTGGTGTTCCAGGCTTAGGTGATCAATTTGTTCGTTCTATAACTACAAATGATTTTTCAGTCATCATGGCTACTACGATATTATTCAGTACTTTATTTATTGTTTCGATCTTTATTGTAGACATTTTATATGGTGTTATCGATCCAAGAATTCGTGTGCAAGGGGGCAAGAAATAATGAGTAATAAAGAAGATGTTACAAACATTAATGGCGATATTTCTAATGGCACGATGTCACATACAAGTAATGATATTTCGAATACAGATTTTATAATTAGAGATTTAGACTTGAATCAAGAGCCGGAAATGCCGCGTGAAAGTAAGAATTTTTGGCAAGATGCTTGGTCACAATTGAAACGTAATAAATTAGCAGTAATCGGAATGATAGGTTTGTTGCTTATAGTTATTATGGCATTTATAGGACCATTAATGAATAAACACGATTTTGCTGAGCAGAATGTTGATCATCGTAATCTCCCAGCAAAAATACCATTATTAGATCATGTTTCATTTTTACCTTTTGACGGTAAAGGTACGGACGGTAAAAATGCTTACAAAGAAGCAGGTGCGAAAGAAAACTATTGGTTTGGTACTGATCAACTTGGACGTGATTTATGGACACGTACTTGGAAAGGTGCGCAAATTTCACTTTATATTGGTGTAGTTGCTGCATTATTAGATATTTGTATTGGCGTTGTATATGGAGCCATTTCTGGGTTCTTTGGAGGCAGGGTAGATGATGTGATGCAAAGGATTTTAGAAATTATTGCTTCTATACCCAATTTAATTGTCGTTATTTTATTCGTACTTATTTTTGAACCATCAATTTGGACTATTATATTAGCTATGTCAATTACTGGCTGGCTGGGGATGAGTAGAGTGGTACGTGGAGAATTTTTAAAATTGAAAAATCAAGAATTTGTTTTGGCATCTCAAACATTGGGTGCTTCTAAATTCAAGTTAATCTTTAAACATATATTACCTAACACTTTAGGAGCAATTGTCGTTACATCAATGTTTACTGTTCCAAGTGCAATATTTTTCGAAGCATTTTTAAGCTTTATTGGAATAGGGGTGCCTGCACCTAAGACATCATTAGGATCTCTTGTCAATGATGGACGTGCAATGTTGTTGATACATCCTCATGAATTATTTATTCCAGCAATCATTTTAAGTTTATTGATTTTATTCTTCTATCTATTTAGTGATGGACTACGTGATGCATTCGACCCAAAAATGCGAAAATAAAGGAGGTAAAAATAATGACAGAAACGGTATTAGAAGTAAATGATTTGCACGTTTCCTTTGATATTGCTGCGGGAGAAGTGCAAGCTGTCAGAGGCGTGGATTTTCATTTGAATAAAGGGGAAACGTTAGCCATTGTTGGAGAATCTGGATCTGGAAAATCTGTAACAACTAAGGCAATTACAAAACTTTTTCAAAAAGATACAGGAAGAATAAAAAAGGGAGAAATCTTATTTTTAGGTGAGGACTTAGCTCAGAAAAGTGAAAAAGAACTGATACAGCTAAGAGGTCGAGATATTTCAATGATATTTCAGGATCCTATGACTTCTTTAAATCCAACAATGCAAATCGGAAAGCAAGTCATGGAACCTCTAATTAAACATAAGAAATTAAGTAAAGCAAAGGCCAAGCAAAGAGCATTGGAAATTTTGAATTTAGTTGGTTTACCTCGTGCTGAAAAACGATTTAAAGCCTATCCACATCAATTTTCAGGAGGACAACGTCAGAGAATAGTTATTGCAATAGCATTGGCATGTGAGCCTAAAATATTAATTGCTGATGAGCCTACAACTGCTTTAGATGTCACAATGCAGGCTCAAATTTTAGATCTTATGAAAGAACTACAAAATAAGATTGAAACTTCAATTATCTTTATTACGCATGATTTAGGCGTTGTAGCAAATATTGCGGACAAAGTAGCCGTAATGTATGGGGGACAGATGGTTGAAACAGGAGATGTGAATGAAATATTTTATGATCCTAAACATCCCTATACATGGGGATTACTTTCTTCAATGCCTGATTTAACAACCAGTAATGACACGGATTTAATTGCAATTCCAGGTACACCACCAGATTTACTTCATCCACCTATTGGTGATGCTTTTGCACGTAGAAGTCGATATGCTTTAGATATTGATTTCAAGGAAGAACCGCCTTGGTATAAAGTGTCACCCACTCATTTTGTAAAATCTTGGTTGTTAGATGCAAGAGCTCCGAAAGTTACGCCACCATCAATGGTTCAAAAACGATTAAGAACAATGCCAAATAATTATAAACAACCACAAAGAGTAGAGAGGGTGGCTTTTAATGAGTAATGAAAATGTATTATTACAAGTTAAAAACTTAAAACAATATTTTAATCAAGGTAAACATAATGAAGTTAAAGCGATTGATAATATAAGTTTTGATGTTTATAAAGGGGAAACGTTAGGGCTTGTAGGAGAGTCTGGATGTGGTAAATCAACGACTGGAAAATCCATTATCAAATTAAATGATATTACTGATGGTGCAATTGAGTATGATGGTAAAGATATTCATCAAATTAGAAAACGTAAAGAGCGATTGAAGTTTAATAAAAAAATTCAAATGATATTTCAAGATCCATATGCATCTCTAAATCCTCGGTTAAAGGTTATGGATATCGTAGCTGAAGGAATAGATATTCACAAACTTGCTAGTAGTCAGCGGGATCGAAAGAAACGTGTATACGACCTTTTAGAAACAGTTGGTTTAGGTAAAGAACACGCGAATCGTTATCCACATGAGTTTTCAGGCGGACAAAGACAACGTATTGGTATCGCACGTGCATTAGCTGTAGAGCCAGAATTTATTATTGCAGATGAACCGATATCAGCATTAGATGTATCGATTCAAGCTCAAGTCGTTAATCTTTTATTAAAGCTACAACGTGAACGTGATATTACTTTAATGTTTATTGCTCATGATTTATCAATGGTGAAATATATTTCCGATAGAATTGCAGTAATGCATTTCGGAAAAATTGTAGAAATTGGACCGGCTGATGATATTTATAAATATCCATTACATGATTATACTAAGTCATTATTAAGTGCCATTCCACAGCCTGATCCTGATGTTGAGAGAAATCGTCAACGTGTTTTATATCATGAAGATGCAAAGCTTAATGAACAAAGACAATTAAATGAAATTAGACCACAACATTATGTATTTTCTACTCAAAACGAAGCAATTAAATTGAAACAAAAGTATGGTTTGTCTGTTAAATAAGTTAAGAAAGGGGGAATTAAAAGATGAAAAGTTTGAAAGGCTTAATTATTTTATTAAGTGTATGCATAGTTTTATCTGCTTGTAGTAATAAGCAGAGTTTATATTCAGATCAGGGGCAAGTTTTTAGGAAGGTCATTTCACAAGATATGACGACACTTGATACTGCATTAATCACAGATGCTGTTTCTGGTGATATAGCAGCTCAAGCATTTGAAGGATTATATACTTTAAATAAAGAGGATAAAGCTGAGCCAGCCATTGCAACATCTTTTCCAAAGAAGAGTAATGGTGGCAAAACACTTACGATTAATTTAAGAAAAAATGCAAAATGGTCCAATGGAGATTCGGTAACTGCATATGACTTCGTATATGCGTGGAGAAAGGTAGTTAATCCTAAGACGGCTTCTGAGTTTGCATACATAATGAGTGATATAAAGAATGCAGATGAAGTTAATGCAGGTAAAAAATCAGTCAAAGATTTGGGTATCAAAGCTATAGGTAAATATCAATTACAAGTAGATTTAGAAAGACCTGTACCTTATATTAATGAACTATTAGCACTTAATACATTTAATCCTCAAAATGAGAAAGTTGCTAAAAGGTTTGGAGAACAATATGGTACAACTGCTGAAAAAGCAGTGTACAATGGACCATTTGAGGTAACAAATTGGAAAGTGGAAGATAAAATTCAATTAGTTAAAAATGAACAATATTGGGATAAGAAGAATGTAAAATTAGATAAAGTGAACTATAAAGTATTAAAAGATCAACAAGCAGGTGCATCGTTATATGATACTGGCTCGGTCGATGATACTATTATAACTTCTGAACAAGTTGATAAATATAGAGGAGAATCTGCTTTGAATTATCGTTTAACAGCAGCAACATTCTTTATTAAAATGAATCAAAAAACAGTTCCTGAATTTAAAAATAAGCATTTAAGATTGGCTATAGCTCAAGCAATAAATAAAAAAGGATATGTCAATTCTGTTTTAAATGATGGTTCGCTACCATCAAATAATTTTACTGGTATAGGAACTGCCGATACACCGGAGGGCAAAGATTTTGCAAGAACCATCAAATCACCATTAAAATTCAACCCTGATTTAGCGAAAAAGAATTGGAGAGAAGCACAAAAAGAATTAGGAAAAAATAAATTTACTTTTACGATGAACACACAGGATACACCTGCTTCAAAAATTGCTGCCGAATATATAAAATCTCAAGTTGAGAAGAATTTACCAGGTGTGACACTCAAAATTAAACAAATGCCATTTAAACAAAAAACTACTTTAGAATTAGCAAATAACTATGAAGCAAGTTATTCAGGTTGGAGTCCTGATTATCCTGATCCAACAGCATTTCTTCAAACAATGACAAAAAATAATGCACAGAATAATACAGATTGGAGTAATAAAGAATACGATCAATTACTCAAAGAAGCCAACAGCAAGCTTTTACGAAAGCCAGGTGAACGTAATACCTCATTACAAAAAGCGGAATATATCTTATTACATGAAGCGCCAGTCGCTCCTGTTTATCAAAAAGGAGAGGCACACTTAACGAATCCGCAAGTAAAAGGATTACAATATCACAAAGTAGGGCCTGAAACGACGCTTAAACATGTCTATATTGATAAATCAATCAATAGGGAGACAGGTAAATAGGAGTATAAAAATGCCTCGAAAATTATTTCCGAGGCATTTTTATATTATATAGTATTATCTTTTTCGACCTAAGCCCATTGCTTTTTCCATTTTTTTCAATGTTTTAAATGAAGCTTTTTGAGCTTTTTCTTTACCTTTATCTAGAATATCATCTAGGTCATCAGAATTATAAAAACTTGCATATTTTTCTTGGAAATTAATAAGAAAATCTTTAACGATTTCCGATAAGTCACCTTTAAATTTACCGTAACCTTCACCTTCATATTTAGATTCAATATTCTTAATAGAGTCATTAGTTAGACCAGAATAAATTGAAAGTAAATTTGAAATGCCTGGTTTATTCTCACGATCAAATTTTATTATACCATCAGAGTCTGTCACAGCGCTTTTAATTTTTTTGGCAGCGACATGAGGTTCATCCAATAAAGAAATGAAATTCTTCTGATTATCATCACTTTTACTCATTTTTTTAGTAGGATCTTGTAAACTCATCACACGCCCACCAACTTTAGGCATTCGTACCTCTGGTTTTACTAATACATCGTTATATCTACTATTGAAACGATCTACTAAATTTCGTGTCAGTTCCATATGTTGCTTTTGATCATCACCAACAGGAACAATGTTAGTGTTGTAAATCACGATATCAGCCGCCATCAATGGTGGGTAAGTGAGTAGACCAGCAGGTACGCCATCTGCTCGTTTCTGAGCTTTGTCTTTAAACTGCGTCATACGTTCCAATTCACCAATAGAAGCTATTGTTGTAAGCATCCAACCAGCTTGCACGTGTGCAGGGACTTCAGATTGAATAAATAAAGTCGATTTATCTGGATCAATACCTGATGCCAAATAAATTGCTGCGAGTTGACGTATTTGCTTGCGTAATTTTAAGCGGTCTTGTGGTACCGTTATAGCATGTTGGTCTACGATACAGAAAAAACATTCATAGTCATCTTGAACATCTACAAATTGTTTTAATGCACCGATGTAGTTACCAATTGTTGGAATACCACTTGGCTGAATTCCTGAGAATAAAGTTTCCATATTAGATGCCTACTTTCTTATTAAGATTGTTTATGTATCATTATAACAGTATTTCGTTAATTTGTAAGTTGTGTTAAAATATCTATATCTGGGTATATCATTAAAGAGAAGTATACATTTTTATTTATTTTTAAGATTTCTCAGAAAAATTAGGTTTTTCTCATTTAATTTTAATCTTAGTCATTTATAATAATAAGTATAAGATTAAGAAAGCTAAAAACTTAATTTCTTTAATTAACAAATAATTTTAAAATAATGAATTAAATTCATTCTATAGGAGAGTGAGATGTATGGTAACATTATTTACTTCACCAAGTTGCACATCTTGCCGTAAAGCGAAAGCATGGTTACAAGAACATGATATTCCGTATACGGAGCGTAACATTTTTTCTGAACATTTAACAATTGATGAAATTAAACAAATTCTAAAAATGACTGAAGATGGAACTGACGAAATTATTTCAACACGTTCTAAGACATATCAAAAATTGAATGTGGATATAGATTCACTACCATTACAAGATTTATACTCAATCATTCAAGATAATCCTGGCTTGTTACGTCGTCCAATTATTTTAGATGACAAACGTTTACAAGTTGGATATAACGAAGATGAAATTCGTCGTTTCTTACCACGAAAAGTACGTACATTCCAATTACAAGAAGCGCAACGTCTAGTTGATTAACAACTTCTTTGAAAGATATTTGAGAGTGGAATAGAATTCTTGCTGATTTCATTCTTCCACTTTGGTAACGAAGAATCGTGTTTAACAACGCTTAACATATGCGTACTAACAATTTAGTCATCGATTGCCATTCGTTAAAGTATGCCTAGGACTTTTTGGTCCTAGGCTCTTTTATATATTATCTTATTAAAAGTAAGTTTTTTG
>NZ_JBRIKK010000033.1:0-11440 GCF_052976705.1 Staphylococcus sp. MSU001 | reverse complement strand
CAAATAAAAAGGCCACACAAAGTTGACTAAAAATGTCAGTCTTTGTGTGGCCTTTAGCTATATGTACTTACCTATTATACAAGTCTTTTTTATTTTAAGAACAGATGAATAACAAAATAAATAATTGCTGCTAAAATAGCTGAGATAGGTAAAGTAATCACCCATGTTACAACCATACGTTGAGCAGTGCTCCATTTAACACCTTTCGCACGATTTGAAGCACCTACACCTAGAATAGATGAAGACACAACGTGTGTAGTAGATAATGGGAAATGTAATGATGACGCTACGAAAATCGTTAATGCTGAAGAAATATCAGCGGCTGCTCCGTTAGCAGGTCTAATTTTCATAATATTTCCGCCGACAGTTTTGATGATTTTCCAACCACCTACCGCTGTACCTAATCCCATAGCTGTTGCACATGCAACTTTAACCCATACTTGAGGTTCAACATTATTACCATCTTGTAAATTACCTACAATTAAAGCTAATGTAATAATCCCCATAGATTTCTGAGCATCATTTGTACCATGTGAGAATGATTGTAATGCTGCAGTAAAGATTTGGAAAAACCTAAAATTACGATTAGTACGTGTTAAATTTGAATTTTTAAAAACGATTTTAACAATCGTATACATCATATAACCTACACAAAAAGCTATGATTGGTGAAATGATTAATACGATAATAATCTTTGTAAAACCTTGATAGTGTAATACTGCAAATGAACCTTGCGATGCAATGGCTGCACCCGCTATAGAACCGATTAGTGCGTGAGAAGATGAACTTGGTATTCCATACAACCAAGTGATCAAATTCCAAATAATGGCAGCAATAATAGCTGCTAACACAACAACTAAACCATGTTGTAATTTGAATGGATCAACGATATCTTTTGTAATAGTTCCAGCAACACCTGTGAAGGTCAATGCCCCAATAAAGTTCATGACTGCTGCTAATAAAATAGCTCTTCTTGGTGTTAATGCTCGAGTAGAAACCGCAGTAGCTACAGCATTAGCTGTATCATGGAAACCATTGATAAAGTCAAATATTAATGAAAATATAACTATAGCTATCGTGACAATTAAAATATATGACATAAATAAAGACTCCCTTAGCTATTTTTCATGATTATAGTTTCAAAATTATTAGCAACAGCTTGACACTTATCTGCTATTTCTTCCATGCTTTGATAAATATCTTTTATTTTAATTAATGTGATTGGATCTGTTTCACTATTGAAGATGTGTTTCATCGACTGTCTTAAGATACCGTCGCAATTTGTCTCAAATTCTTTAATATTAATAGAATGAATGCGCATGTGAGATAACTTTTTGTCTACAAGTAATCCTACAGCTAGCTTCATTTCGGCAACTGCTTTTTGTATGTTTTCTACAAATTCAGCCATGTACTCATCCGTATATTCAATTGAATACATTTCAAACATTGCTGATGTCTCTTCCATAGCATCTAGAACATCATCTATTGCATTGCATAAAGATAAGATATCTTCACGTTCAATTGGTGTAATGAATGTTTGGTTGAGATCAGAAATAACTTGATGCATAAGTTCGTCACCATGTGACTCATACGTTTTAATATTATCAGAATAAGCTTTCAAATCTAAATGTGTATTGAAATCCATTTTGCCGAATTCAATAGCTGCACGGTCTAGATTGAATACCATTTCTTCTAATTGAACCATGAACTTATCCTTTTTCTTACTAAACATTAAAAATCCTCCATTTTGAGCGATTGTCATCAATCACATTATTAAATTTTATTTGTGTAAGACAAGTAGTTGAGGAACTGATTTACAATTATTATAAAAAGTAACTAGCAATTCTTATATTGTAAAAATTGTGTAAATTTAATATATAGTTATCATTTATTGATGTTCGCCAACATCCAGCTTTGTCCCTACTTGAAAATATCACAAAATTTACATAACTACAATTCTATTTACAAATTCTTAACAAACTAGATATTAAATTTTTACATAAGCGTCTCATGGCTTATTAAAAATGATGAGCGATAAAATTATGTAAACACTTTTATCCACTACAACTTTAAAATAACGATTTATTAAATCAATTTCAAATATTAATTGTAATTTTTATTCAATTTAATAAAGCGACACTTTAATCACTTGTTATTTTCAATGATTAAAGTGTCGCTTCGTATTGTTCGTTGGAGTTTTGAAAATATATTAAAGTCTATAAATTAAATAACACAAATTCAATAAGTATAAATTTATATCGAATGTTTAATTGTTCTTTTAGAATGATTATAAGCTATAATAGCAAATACTGCATAAGTTGCTGTATAAACCGCCATAACTATAAAAATAGGTATTTGATTTGTCACATTCATTAAATGCATATAAGCAAGTGAAGCAAAATATGCATGCAGTAAAGCAATAATTAAAGGTAAACCAAAATTAAATATTACCTTAAGTTTCAAACCTTTAGACATATCTTGATGCGTAAATCCTAGCTTACGAAGAATCGTGTAATTCTCAAGTTCGTCTTCCGTTTCATCAATCTGTTTAATGTAAATTATACATCCTGCTGCGATTAAAAATGTAATTCCTAAAAACGATGTCACGAATAATAAAATACCAGTTAAACTAGAAATTTCACTTGCCGCTTCACTTCTTGTTTCTATATCTTCATTGATACTACTAACTAATTGTTCTAATTCTGGTAAATCATTTTTATTTTTAAGATCAAAACCATATTGGGAAACAATATTCTTTTCTTTTATATGTTCTCTAATTTTTTGATAATCTTCATCATTTAAAATAAGTGTCGGTCTACCACGATCGACATCAGACATAAAATAGACTTTATTTATCCCTTTTCTCAAACTTACTTTTAAACGAAACTTCTTACTTCCTACATAAGCCGTCCCTTTTTTGTCTGTTTTAACAACATCTTTGAGAGATCCTCTAGGTATAATAATATCTGTCTGCCCTTTTTTCGTACTTACATTTGGAATATATTTATCACTCGTTACTGTGATTTCTTTCGGTCTATATACGCCTTCGCTAAAAAGATGATCTTTATAAACTTTTGCATATACGACCTCTTTATAATTATAGTAATGTTCAATATTACGATTATTTAATTTAAAAGCAAGTTCATTTGCTTGTCTCTGATTCTTTAACGTAACATCATGTGGTGAACTCAGTAACACTTCATTTGTTAACGTACTACGACTTAACGCCGCAAAACATAATACAGAAACGGTTATTGCTGACACAACAGTCATTATAGTTAAAGAAAATGCATTCTTCTTTACACGATATATAATAGGTGATGTGAACATAACATCTGTGACACTTACCGTTCCATTTCTCAACCGCTGTATCGCTTTAAATATCAATGAAACTGTACTTCTAAAGAAAAAATATGATCCTATAACAGTTAAAAATAAAATAGCAAACGGTTGAATAATTGTTTCTACGTTATCTACTAATTTAGTCGACATTATATAACCACTAACTATCATAATAATCCCTAGCACACCTAATACAACTTCACCAAGTGTTGTGCGCGTATGACTGAACTCTTTTTTGTTTACATCAGATGCTAACTCTTTAATAGAACGTTTAAGCAAATATACATAGCTTTGAAAGACTATAAGTACGTATGACACAGCTATTAATAATAACGTTTCTAAAATGGCATGATAATTAAAGATAATAGAAACACTCACGTTGATTCCTAATAATCGCAATACAATCATGAGTAAAATTTTCGAACCAAAGATTCCCAATATGATACCTACAATAGTTGTCATCATAAATGTCATCAATTGCTCCAACATAATCATTTTCATGATATCTTTCTTTGTTAGACCAATGATTTGTAATAACGATAGTTCACGCCCTCGTCTTTTCAAAAATAAAAAATTAGCATAAAGCAAAAAGACCACAATAATGATAAATAAAAAATAACTTCCTACTTGTGAGCCTTCTTTGATGACAGGGAACGACTGATTACCGTGTAAATGGTGTGCATATTTTAAAGTTACAAAACTAAAATATAATACAACGCTGATAACAAGAGATAATAAATAAATAGCATAGTGCGTCACATTTTGTTTAAAATTTTTGAAGATAATTTCATTAAAGCTCATAATTGATGCCACCAAGTACACTTTGCGTTCTTATAATTTCTTTATAAAACGTTTGTTTATCATCATCACCTTGATACAACTCAGTAAAGATTTGTCCATCCTTTAACATCACAACACGGTTTGAAAAACTAGCCGCTACTGGATCATGTGTCACCATAAGTATAGTTGTGTTAAATTCCTCATTCATATATTTAAGACGCTTAAGTAAATCTAGTGTACTTTTAGAATCTAAAGCACCTGTAGGCTCATCAGCAAATATAATTGAAGGTAAATTAATAAATGCCCTTGCGGCTGAGGTACGTTGACGCTGTCCACCTGATAACTCTGATGGATATTTATCACTAATATCACTAATATTCAAAGCCTCTACTATACGTTGATAACGTTCATGCATGATTTGTTTATCTAACTTTTGAACTGATAGTGGAAGCATGATATTTTCTTTAACTGTTAAGGTATTTAAAATATTATAATCTTGAAAAATAAATCCAATATCTTTTTTTCTAATATCAGATAATTGCTTATTAGATAACTTCTCAAGTTGTTTCCCATTGATTGTAATAGATCCTTTAGTCATATAATCAATCGAACTGAGTACATTTAATAAAGTTGTCTTTCCTGAACCAGAAGGTCCCATGATTGATATAAACTCACCTTCATCAACATCTAAATTAATTTCTTTCAAAACTTCTTGGAAAGCTTGCTTATCACCATAAACTTTTGACAACTGCCTTACCTCTAATATCGACAAATAATCACTCCTGTCATACTTCAATCAAATTATCTTTTACGAAGACAAACTTAATGTAGACTATCATATCTTCTTTAATTTACATCATTTATTATATCGATTATTAATTACACTTGTGATAATAGTAAGTAACAAAACGCACGTTTAAAATGACAATCTTGTAACCTTAGACATGCGCTCAATGATTTCATTTTGTTGTGGGAAAATGAAATAAAACGTTGTTCCTTTCCCCACTATTGAATCAACTTTAACTTCAATCCCAAGTTGTTCTTTCACGCTTTGTACAAGGTATAATCCCATACCAGAAGACGCTGTGTCGTTGCGGTCTGTTGTAGAAGTAAATCCTCTATCAAATATACGTGGTAAATCTCTCTGACTAATTCCACGACCGTAGTCTTTAATTTTTAAAACGACATGTCCTTCTATGGTATAACCGCTCAAATTTATTGTAGAATTATCACTATATTTTAAAGAGTTAGACAGAACTTGTCTAATCATCATACGGCACCATTTAACATCTGTATAAACCTTTTGTTCTTCTTTAAAGTCTAATTCAAAACCTATCCCTTTTGCCTGACTGATATGTCGAGTAACTTGTATTTCATCTATAACCATTCTTTTTAATGAAATATAATCAAAATACATATCACGATGCTGTGATTCAAGCCTTGTTAAATATAATTGCTTATCTAACATTTCATTAATACGAGACCATTCAAATAATAACGCTCGCTTACGCTGATCATCACTTTCTTGATCTATCAATAATTTCATAGCCGTAACAGGTGTTTTTATATCATGAACAAACTCTGTAATTGTTTGTTCATGATTTTTAATTTGTAATTGTTGTTCGACTACTTTCTCTTTTTGAGCGGTTATATGACGATATAGATAATCTATGACTTGTTGTTGGAATGGGGTTTCTGCCAAATCTTTATGCTTAATTTCTTCAATTTCTTTATCTTCATAAAAATGTTTAGATAGACGGACTTCTTTAACAAACGTAAATAATAAGAAAAGTATACTCGAGCCTATGTTTAATATCACTATATAAAAAACACTCTCAACTGAAATCTCATAATCTATGTAGGCAACACCTAATAAAATAATGTTGAGAAATAATATCCACAAGATCCAGTTACTACGAGATTTTATAAAAAACCAAAACCATCGAAAATTATTCATGAGCTAAGTATCCTTTACCAACTTTGGTTTCTATTGCGCTATCCATGTCAATTTCTGATAATTTTTTTCTTAATCTATTAACATTAACTGTTAAAGTATTATCACTAACAAAAGCCTCATCATCCCACAAAGCAGTAATGAGAGTGTCTCGTGTCACAATTTGATTACGTTTATTGATTAACATCTCTAAAATAATCATCTCTGTTTTAGACAAAAAGATAGTTTTATCATCTTTTTGAATACTATCTTTTGATAAATCCACAGTAGCGTCTTGCCAACTTAATGTTCGCTTTTCTTCAACTCCAAATTCATAAACACGTCTATATATAGCTTGTAACTTAGCAATTAAGACGTTTGTATAAAATGGTTTTTGCATATAATCGTCTGCCCCAAGTTCCATACTCATCACTTGATCCATTGGATTATCTCTTGATGATAAAAACAAAATAGGAACGTTCGACTGTTGTCTCATTTTTCGACACCAATAAAACCCATCGTATTTCGGTAATTGAACATCTAAAATAACAATTTCTGGATTAAATGTCTCAAATGTCTCCATCACATGACTAAAATCCTCGACACCAGCGACATTAAAATCCCATTGTTCTAATTCCTTTTTTAATTCTTGAAAAAGCGTATTATCGTCTTCGACTAATAATATTTGCATAACGAATCACCTAATATATTATTTAGTATATTTAATCTTCTCACCTGATTGAATGCGCCCTTGATAATGCTTAATTCTACAATCAATTTCAAAGCCTCTCATAAGAAGTCCTTGAATCGGTGCTTGTACGAAATAGTAAATTGGCCAAAATAATCTAGGGATATAATCGTATAAATGAACCATAATTAAACGTGTTCCTTTAAGAAGTCTAAATTCTAATTTTGCTTGCTTCTTTAATTTTGGTTTCATCAATTTACCACCAATAAGATGTAATGTAATTATATCTTCTGTTGTATTAATCATTTTGAAAATAGCTAAAGGGCTTTTAATGTTCTTATTGTAAATGATGTAGTGATGACCTTGTTTTTGAGTATGTACAAAAGTTCCTTTTGTCTCATCTAACCATCTACTAAAATAATCTACAAGTTGATTGAGCGTCCATTTCTTCGGTAAAATCATCTTCATCGCTGTTCGAACATCATCATATTTAGCTGTTTGTAATTCTACGTTAATATGAGGACGTTTCACTTCAACATCCGTACAATCAACTGGTACTCCATAAGCGCCTAAACGTTCAATGGCTTCATTATCATGACGGCTCCCTGGAATATACACAATCTTTTTCAGCTTATTTATTGATGCAGCTCTACCAAAATTATCTGCCGCTATAAAGTTTAAATCTCGTGCTGTTGCATGTGTTAATTTAGCAGAATGTTTAGTTGGATCTAAATAATATACCGCAATGTCTATACCTTCCATAGCTTCAACTACATCTTTGTAATTATATATATCACGTTTTAACCATGTGATTTTGTTCGTAGATCCTTTATCAGGTTTGGGATATTTAGATAAAGCATATAATTGAGCATCATGTTCAATGACTCGACTTAAATATCTACCAATATAGCCGGTGCCACCTGCTAACAATACTTTAGGCTTCATAAATATCAGCTCCTAAACTTTCTTTTAGATAATTTTATATCAAGCGTAATTAAGTAAAGTGTATTATAATAAGGAAGACAATTGATTTAACAAAACAGGAGTGTTGATATGACACATCTCATTCGTGAAATTAGTATTAAAGACGTTGAAAACTTTATCAGTCTATTAAGCCAAATATATGATGAATCAGAATTTACATTCTACAATCCAGGTGAATATTCACCAACGATATCTTCCGCAAGTCAACACTTAGAAAAATACATCACCTCACCTACCAAAGCGATATATGTCGCTGAAAGTGATGAGCAACTTGTTGGATACGTATTTGTTAATACTGAAACCTATGAACGTACACAGCACGAAGCTGTCGTGTACCTTGGAGTTAGAGAATATTACCAACATCAAGGTATTGGACAAGCACTTATCAATAGAATTGAAGCATGGGCTTTAAATCATCATATTCGACGTATTGAAGCTACGGTTGTTACTGAAAACATTAACGCAATAGAATTGTTTAAAGGCATGGGCTTTCAAATCGAAGGTGAACTTAAAGATAAGCTTTTTATAAACCAAAAATATTATAACGAATATGTAATGGCTAAAATATTAAATTAACTAAGTATGTCACTATAAATTTTACCACATATTTAAAATATTAAATAATATCATCATACGTCTTTCATATTGAGGCGTATTTTAATTATCTTTACTACTTATAAGTTTAAGATTATTTATTCTTTATTTATTATGAATCTACTCCATCATCGTTTCGTATATCTTTAAATTATTCTTAAACTACTTTAATTTCAAAATCAAATCTATACTGTTTAGTCATAAAAACGCACCCCAAAAGCTAAATTTAGTCTTGCTTTTGGGGTGCACATTATTGTCTTGAGAATTTCAATATGTTATGCGTCGATGACTGAATTAAAAAATTATATCAAGCTTACTTTATCAATAATTCAGAGTAGAATTTCTTACAGAAATTACAAAGATAACAACTTTAGGATTGTTTGATGCTGATAGTGATTGTACATTAAATATGAATGATATCTCTTTAATATAGTTATGATATTTAATTATGCAATCGTATTCTTCCAACATATACAGTACTTCTCGCAATGACGTACCTTAATGCACAAAGCATTAATAAACTTAAGAATCAAAAGGGTATAAGGATACTTCATTAGTATTTTGAGTTGGCTGATTTTGTGATGACTCGTTACTCTCCACTCCAGAAGATGATGTATTTCGACTTAAAAATAACAGCACTTTTTTGATATTTTCTTTTGATTCCGGTTTATCTAGATGAAATTGATATTGATGATGTAAGTGGTGCGAACCATCATAGAATAATGTATCTACTGGTATATTTTCTGCTTTCAAACCTTGTGCAAATTCTTTATTTTGACTGTAAAATGGATCAGCGTCACCAACCGAAAGAAATGTCGGCGGGTATTCATGAGTCACTTGATTGAGCGTTGACATTTGAGATAAGTTTTTAAAATCTGTTTCCCAATGACTTGTTCCGGTATAACTTTTCATAAATAATTGTATTCTTGGAAACTCGGTTGCTCTAACCGTTTTCATATTATAAAAACCACCAAAAAATACAGCAGCCTTTATTTGTGAAGGCTTGAACTGCTGTTCAAAATGCATTTCATCTCTTAAGTCTTCATTGGTTTGCATAGCTACATATTGACTGGTTAACTGAGCACCAGCAGAGTCTCCCCCAATAACAACTTGATCAAAATCAATAGGTAACTCATGCTTATTCTCTTTTACAAACTTTACAGCTTGATTGAGTTGTACTAGCGGCGTGGGATATTTATATTGTGGAGCTAGCGCATAATTTACGTTGACAATGATGTATCCTTGTTCTGCAATTCTTGACAATAATTGATTTTTATATTGTTTGTCTCCAGCGATAAATCCTCCACCATGCATCCAAAAAATTACCGGTAATTTCGTATCATTACTCATATCTGCTGGGGTAATAATGTCTAATTTGCTGTTGGGCATACCTTTACCATATGAGATATCTCTATATAATTTTACATTTTTGTTATTAATTTGAACATTTGTCTTGCTCTTCTGTTTATCATGAACATGGTTATAATGACTCTTCAAATTAAAAGCCAATATAAGTGAGACAACAAGTATGATTAGTGTTGTTATCCATATCCATTTTAGCTTTTTTTTCATCATGGCTAACCCTTTCAAATAATTACTCTACTTGTCTTGCTATTAATATAATAAAACAAATATCGATATAATTAAACAAAGGGGTAGGACAGAATCCATTTTGATGAATTCGAAGTCCCACCCCTCAAAGCTGACTCAATTTAGAAATATTTTATATAAGCGTGCATCTTTAACTTAGTCAACTCGGATGAACATATTTACTTGTTCATGTATTTTTTAACCTTAACCTTTTCACGATTAAAATAAACTTTTTAATCATAAAAGTGTGAAGCAATGACTACGCGATATGCTCTTCATCATCTTTTTTACGTTTATAATATTTAATCAACACTGCTACTACAATAAATAATCCGACAATACCCATAAATTTGTATAAAACATTGATTAAATCAGCGAATCCTACGAAACTTAAAATAAATGCCATCACCATCATGATAACAATGAATATATGGTATTTTTTACTATAAGGTTCTGTGAAACGCGCTGCAAAAGAATAACAAAGACCTAAAATTGTGTTGTACATCACAGCTAACATAATGACTGTGAGTACAAGACCTAACCAAGGATGTATACCTTTCGCTAGGTTAAGCGTAGGTATTGCTACATCTTTAATTTTTGAATATTCTGTTTGAAGTGAGAAGTTAATTAACGCAAGTAAGATAGCGTATAGCACACCACCAAACATTGCTCCTGCACCTGAAACTCTTCGCTTAGAAGCATCACCGCCGATAGCTACTATCGTACTAAATCCTACAGCAAATGCTAATCCTCCGTATACTAATCCCCAAAAGATACCTTTCCAAGCACTCGTTTCAGGCATAGCACTGTTTACTTCCCCTAATGAAATACTACCTGTAAATAGGTAGAACACAGCAATAAGAATAACCATTATGATTAAAAATGGTGTAACTATTCCTAAAGCTCTTACAATTTTATTAAAATCTAATAATAATGTTAAGTAAATCAAAACTGTCATGATTAATGCGCCTAACCAAGTAGGAATTCCAAAACTTTGCTCAAAAGTAGAACCTGATCCGGCTATCATAGTGACAGCTATACCAAATAAGAAAAAGACAAGAATATAATCAAAAACTTTACTAAATTTTTTTCCAAACACATATTGCAATGTGGACTCGTGATTTTTCGCTTCAAATGCAGTACCTATCTTAGCTACTTGTCTTCCTATGAATCCAAGTATAAATCCTGAGATAATCACTCCAATATATGACCATAAACCAAATGGTGTGAAAAATTGCATCACTTCTTGTCCTGTTGAAAATCCTGCGCCGACAACAATGCCGACATAGGCAAAACCAATTTTTATAGCTTCTTTATTCAGCCCCATGTGAATATTTACCTCCTTAGAGTTTGCACAGTGAGCATTATAACGTACTGACTTTTTATTGCAACCCTAAAAAAATGTATAAATTTAGCTATTCTGTATTTTTAATCATTTTAGAAAACGATTTTTCGGACTTCAATATAAACAAAATGCATAATCAATCGTAATCATGAATAAAAAAATAGTCGCAAAAGTTTCAATAAAC
>NZ_JBRIKK010000032.1:0-12169 GCF_052976705.1 Staphylococcus sp. MSU001 | reverse complement strand
CAGCCTCATTTTCAATTTTGAACCACTTTTATTGTCCAACTCAAATCGTAAAGATTTATTTTTAACCGTAATTTTTATAATCTAGAAAATTAATGTGGGTCTACCATATCTTCTGGTTTTATCCACTCTTCAAATTGTGATTCAGTTACATATCCACTTTCTATTGCAGATTCTTTTAAAGTAAGTCCTTCTTTGTGTGCCTTTTTAGCTATTTGAGCTGCTTTCTCATATCCAATATGAGGATTCAGAGCCGTAACTAGCATTAATGATTGATTTAAATAATTATTAATGTTTTCTTCAATCGGTTGAATACCTATTGCACAGTTTTTATTAAAGGTATTCATTCCATCTGCTAATAAGTAGATAGATTGTAAAGTGTTATGCATAATTACCGGTTTAAATACATTTAGTTCAAAATTACCTTGTGAACTTGCGATACCTACCGTCGTATCATTCCCCATGACTTGTACTGCTACCATAGTTAACATTTCACATTGTGTTGGATTTACTTTTCCTGGCATAATAGAAGATCCGGGTTCATTTTCTGGAATTGAAATCTCAGCAAGACCTGCACGCGGTCCAGAGGCTAGCCATCTAATATCATTTGCAATTTTCATTAAATCTGTCGCTAGCGCCTTTAATGTACCATGTAATTGTACAATCTCATCATGAGAAGTTAAAGCATGAAATTTGTTTTCAGATGATACGAAAGCATACCCTGTGTTTTTGGAAATATATTTAGCTACTTTATGACCAAATTCTGGATGAGCATTAATTCCCGTTCCTACTGCAGTGCCACCAATTGCTAAATTTAAAATATGCTTTTTTGATTCTGATAGTAATTGCTCACATTTTTCTAACATATAGCGCCAGCCACTTATCTCTTGACCTAGTTTAATAGGCGTTGCATCTTGCAAATGTGTGCGTCCAATTTTAATGATTGATTGATATTGGTCTTCTTTTTCTTTAAAAGTTTGACGTAAATGGTTAAGTGCTGGCTCTAACTTAGTTTCAACTTCATGGAACAATGCGACATGCATGGCTGTAGGAAATGTATCATTTGAACTTTGAGATTTATTTACATCATCATTTGGATGAATAGCTTCCTTGCTTCCATGTTTCTTAAGGTATTCATTAGCTACATAACTTACGACTTCATTAACATTCATATTGCTTTGTGTACCACTACCTGTTTGCCAAACAACAAGTGGAAAATGATCGTCTAGTTCTCCATTTAAAATACGATCACAAGCATAAACGATGGCGTTCTTTTTTTCATCACTCAATTTTCCTAATTCATGATTTGCTAAGGCCGCACCTCTTTTTAGTTGAGCAAATCCGTAAATGACTTCTATAGGCATATGCTCTTTGCCAACTGGAAAGTTTCGTTTACTTCTTTCAGTCTGTGCACCCCAATATTTGTCTTCTGGTACTTCAATTTCTCCAAATGTATCATGTTCAATTCTGACTGACATTTATATCGCTCCCCCTATTGTTCTTTGTTTAATTGTAGTATAGCACTATTTAAATTAGATGAGCAATGTTGAAATAAACCGTTTTCATTTAAAAGAATATTTTCCTAATAAAATAAAAATGAGTCCTAAATGAATTTTTTCATGCTCATTTAAGACTCATATATTAAAATATTAATTTACTTCTTACTTATTTAATTCTTAGGTTGTTGATATTTTGCTTTAGTAGCCTGAACAATAGCAATTGCAGTTAAAACAAATAGTATCACACCTATAGTGAGAGTGACAGGACTTATACTTACTAAAATACCTAAAACTCCTGGTAATTCATTATAAAAATCATCCAAGGTGTATGTCAAAACTCCCGTTATTAATAGACAACAAACCACACTAATCATCACACCAGACTGATTACTTTTTATAAATGTATGTGCATTGACATTATCAATAAGACCTTTTGATAAATTAAGTTGAAGTTGTACAATTTTGAACAATAGTGGCAAGTATAAAGCACCTAAAGCAAGTGGAAAACCTTTTATAGATAATAAACTCACTATAACAGTAACTATAACAAAGTGAATCCAGTATTTTCTTAACATTTAATTAATCTCCTTGTGTTAATGACTGTAAGTATCATATCATAACCAATCAAAAGGAGTGAATATTTATATAACAAATCGTGTGAAAGATAATAAAATATAAAAATCCAATAACTTAACATACTGATAAGCTACTGGATTTATATAAAATCTATTTACTATTTTTAAAATCTGAACGAACTTCGTTATCATGAGGTTGATTTAATTTTTCTTCATCATTTTCCTGTGAAATCTGTTCCATTTCTTTTCCTAATTCTTTTAAATCATCTAAGTCAGTCACCATAGCGTTTTCTTCTTCATGATAATTTAATTTGGAATCTTTTTTGTTCGCCATCATTTATCCCTCACAAATTTATTTTATGCAAAACGTGCAGTGAAGTACTCTTTTACGTCTTCAGGTAAACCTGCAGCCGCTTCTTTATCTAAGATAACATTGACCATACGGTGTGCTTTTAAATCCGATGGTTCAAAACTAGTCTTACCATTTTCACGGTAAAGTTTTTCTACCATATCTCGTTTATTAGCACCGGTAATAACTAAGAAAATTTCTCTAGCTTCCATCAAACCTTGACGAACGCTAACGTCAAGTTTGCCATTTTCATCAATCGTAAGGACTTGCATTGTCAGTTTTCCCTTATTTTCTTTAGTCTTAATCTTATCTGAGATAAAGTCAATTGCATCATTTTCGTAAGAAATTGAATAAATTTGTCCTGTTGGCACACCCAAAGCCTCATAATAAGAATGATTATCATCATAATCTAAAATATTTATTTGACTGAAATCAACTGCATGATTTTCCACATTTTTCTTAAGTTCATCAAACACTGGTGCATGTTCTTTGCCCAAATGAAATCCTGCAATAGTAGTTGGATTGTTATTTAACTGCTTACGTAGAATATCTGCAGTATATTCTGCTACTTTTTCACTATTGTCAAATACTTTAAAATTCATTGCCATGTTAACTACACTCCTCTAAGTTTGCTCTTTTAATTAAGTCGATTTAATTTAAAGTATACCCTTTGTATTAATTATCAAACTATTATTTTTTATTAGTTCACAATTAATATAACATTTCTTGGGTTTATCTTGCATTTACTTTATTTATTAACATTAATTATGAAAGGTTAGGATAATCTTGTTGTCTCAAAGCTTCGTAAATCAGTAAAGCAGCAGTATTAGAAAGATTAAGAGAACGTATATTGTCACTCATTGGAATTCTTAGAGCTGTTTTTGCATATTTCTCCTTAACCCAATCAGGAAGACCAGTAGTTTCTTTACCAAAGATAAAATAATAATCCTCATTAGTATTAGAAAAATTAAAATCGCTGTAGGTTTGTTTACCAAATTTTGTTAATAAATAGTAGTGACCTTCAGTATTAGCAAAAAATTCTTCAATACTATCGTGATATGTAATATTAACATGCTCCCAATAATCAAGTCCTGCACGTTTTAACATTTTGTCTTCAGTACTAAAGCCGAGCGGTTTAATTAGATGAAGATGGGTTAAAGTCCCTGCACAAGTACGTGCAATATTTCCTGTATTTGCTGGTATTTCTGGCTGATATAGTACAATATGATTCGTCATTTTTGTTCTCTCCTCATTTGCAAACCTTTTTTCATTTCGATCTGCACTTCTTCAATCTCATTTTCATAATGCGCATCAATAAAAGGTATAGCATCATCCTCTAAAATTTGTCCAATTGCCCAATATGCAGTACCTCTAATCATAGGTCTTGGATCATTTAATGCAACTTCTTTTAGTTCTGGTATAGCACTTTCTTCTTTAAAATGTGCCAAAGCTATAATAGCATTTCTTTGTATTGGTTTTTTACCTCTCCAAGCACCTGCTAAATGTCCATATGTACTTTTGAATTTCTTGTTGCTCATTTGAAGTAAAGGTACAAGACGTGGCTTCAAAATTTCCGGTTCCAAGACAATATCATCATGCTGAGTATTGATACCACGATTTTTAGGACAAACTTGTTGACACGTATCACACCCATATAATCTATTTCCAATTTTATATCGATATTCATCTTGAAGATAACCTTTAGTTTGAGTTAAAAAACTAATACATTTTTGACTATTTAACTGACCATTTCCAACAAGTGCACCTGTTGGGCAACGATCAACACAAATTGTACAGTCACCACAACTATCTAATAATGGATCATCAGGTTCAAACGGTATACTTACTAACATTTCACCTAGGTAAGACCAAGTCCCTAATTCCGGAGAAATCACAAATCCATTCCTACCCGTGAATCCTAACCCAGCTCTTTCTGCTACTGCTCTATCTGACAATACACCAGTATCCACCATAGATTGGATTTCGACATCAGGTACTTTTTCTTTGATGAAATCAGCTAATTTATCAAGTCTCTTACGCATAATGCTGTGATAATCTTGGCCCCATGATGCCCTAGCAAACATGCCTCGACGATCACCTTTAACACTTTTTGGTGCACCTTTAAGTTTATTAGGATAACCCACAGCTATTGCGATGATAGAACGTGCGCTAGGTAAACTTAGTTTAGGTTCTGTACGTAATGATATATTTGATTCCTCAAAACCCGATGCATACCCCTTTGCATGATATTCCTCTAATTTTTGTTTCAATTCATCAAAAGGATCTGCAGTTGTAAATCCAATACTATCAATGCCTATAGAATGAGCAAAGTCTATAATTTCTTTTTTTAGTTTATTGTTCATAAGCTTTGCCACCTTTTTAAAATTACATATGCTATTCTAACATAAGATTATGTATCAGAGTTGGCATAATATTGTAATGATTAAAAATTATAGCCTATGATATAAATCATTATCATAGGCTTTCAAAATTGTGTAGCTTATCGCTATTTAGATTTAAAAATTCATGTTTTAGATAACTTTAACACTATTTATTAATTCAATCTTAAGAAAAGTATTTGTTTCCAAACTTCTATAAGTATTTTTATGATATACTAATTCTCTTTTAAAAGTTTAAAATGATGTAACTATAACAAATTCGCTAACTGAGAATAGTAAACTTTAACTTTTATCATTCGAAAATAAATTTTATAACACTCGTGATAAAAAATTTTGAGTTCGACTGTGTTGAGGATTTTCAAATATGTTTTGTGGTGTACCAGATTCAACCACAACACCATCGGCCATAAATACCACTTTATCACTTATTTCTTTAGCAAAGTTCATCTCATGCGTGACAATCACCATTGTCATACCTTCATTCGCTAATTGTCTCATTACTTTTAAAACATCCCCTACTACTTCAGGATCAAGTGCAGATGTTGGTTCATCAAATAACATAACATCAGGTTCCATTGCCAAAGCTCTTGCAATAGCAACTCTTTGTTTTTGACCTCCAGACAGTTGATTAGGATATGAATCTGCTTTATCTTTAAGCCCCACTTTTTCAAGTAAATATAAAGCTTTCTCTTTTAATTGATCTTTACTATCTTTATGTAATAAAAGTGGTGCCAACATTACATTTTCAATGACCTTTTTATGAGGAAATAAATTAAAATTTTGAAATACCATACCCATTTTTTGTCGTAAATTATCTAATTGAACATTATGTTGGGTTAATTCATTATCTTCAAATATAACTTTACCTTTTGAAGGTACATCTAACAAATTCATACAACGGAGTAAAGTACTTTTACCACTTCCAGATGGTCCAATTATTGCAACCACTTCACCCTTATCAACAGTAAGATTAATATCTCTCAATACTTCATTTGCTCCAAATTTTTTATTTAAATTTTTAATATTAATCACTGGCACTCATTCTCCCTTCAATAAAATTCATAACACGTGTAAGTGCAAATGTAAGTAAGAAATATAGTAATGCTGCAACTAACAATGGTGTGAATGGATCAAAAGATATTCCTTGTACAACTTGTGCATTAAACATGATTTCACTCACTCCAATTGTGGAAACTATAGACGATTCTTTAATCAAGGTTACAAATTCATTACCTAAAGCAGGTAAAATTTTCTTAATTGCCTGTGGCATAACTACTGATTGCATAGTCTGTCTATAATTCATTCCTAAACTTCTAGCAGCTTCAGTTTGTCCTTTATCTACAGCATTAATACCAGCTCTAAAAATCTCAGCAATGTAGGCTGAAGAATTTATAACAAGCGCAATAGTACCACAAATTAAAGCTGAAATATCTAACCCCAAAGCTGCAGTAGTCCCAAAAAATACAATGAACACTTGCACAAGCATTGGAGTACCTCTTAAAAATTCTATGTATATACCTGCTATCCATTGTAATGGTCTAATTTTACTTAATTTTAATAAAGCTATAAAAGAGCCTAAAATAGACCCCAATACCACACCTACTAATGAAATCAAAATAGTATTTTTAATTCCTTTAATAAAAAAACTGCCATATTTAGAAATAAAATTTCCATCATCTTGCATATCTTCGGCTGCTTTTGTCATGTATTGATCAATTAAATTTTTTTCTTTTACATTATCAATTGTTTGATTTAACTTATCTAAAAGTACAGGAGAGTTCTTAGGAACAGCTATACATGTTTGTTTCTTTTCTTCATTAAATTTAGTCTTTGAAAATGTTAGTTCAGAATTTTGTTTTAAATAGGCCTCACCTACTGGTTTTTCAACAACTACACCCGCTACTTTTCCACTTTTTAAAGATAATATAGCCTCAGGTAATCTATTGAGCGAAGAAATTTTACTATCTTCAATCTCAGTTTGTGCAATTTTTTCTTGATCTGTTCCTTTTTGTGCAGCTATGTTTTTGCCTTCAAAATCTTTGATATTTTGATAACGTTTTGCTTCATCTTTTTTAATCATCATCACATTGTTTGTAATCATGTAAGGTTTTGTAAAATCCACTTCTTTTTTTCGTTCGGGAGTTGTCGTCATACCGGATATGATAATATCGATTTTACCGGTCTTGAGTGCACCTAATAAGCTATCAAATTGCATGTTTACAATTTTTAACTTTAAATGATTATCTTTCGCAATTTTTTTAGCTAATTCTATATCTACACCTGCATATTCAGTTTTACCATGTATCGTCTTTTCAAATTCTAAAGGTGCATAATCAGCTGATAATCCAACTCTTAGTTCTCCTCGATTTTTAATTTTAGTCCAATTTTCATCTTCATTTGCATATGTACTCGGACTGATAAATAACGTGAAAGTACTTAACATTAATATTATGATTGATAACATTTTGAACAAACACTTCATTGTTTTTAACCTCCTTATTAATAATTATACATTATTATACATAAATACTCATACGTGCGCAATTAGATTTCCAAATATTGTATAAAAAAATACCCGAGACATTGAGTATCTCGGGTATTTTATGCTATCTAAACTTAATAAATATGTTCATTAAGTTATTCAAATTTCAGCTTATAACTTAAGAAAAAACAAAGAGTTTGTTATATATCATACACTAATTCCTAATATAATAATTAAAATTAATCTTTTGAGATTTCAAATTTATAAATCTCATCACTGTAAGTACTTAATACTTTTTTACAAATTTTATGTACAATAAAGGCACCTACAAATGGTATAACGAAATATCCAATAGCTAATAAAATAATATTCATAGATGGATTTCCCGACATACGGTTTAATGCATTGATGGGACCAACCAGTCCAGTATAACCAAAACCAGCAGATAGTGCAGTCCCTTTAATTTTTAAAATATATGCAACTATACCACATAAGACTCCATTAATTGTCAATGGAATAGCTATAATTAAATGCTTTAAGTAAACAGGAATCATCATTTTAGCAGCACCTATGAGTAATACCACGTTAACTCCTAGAGAATTAACTCTTAAAGATCCAAATAAAAAGGTTACACAAGCTGCAACTATTCCCATATTTGCAGCACCACTTCCTAAACCAGTAAGATTAATTGCTGTTGCTATAGCAACTAACGAGATTGGAGTTACCATTAATAAAGAAAATGTTACACAAATTAATATAGACATTAATAATGGATTTAATTCTGTGAACCTGTTTACTAGTTTTCCTAGTGACTGCGTAATGACTTGAACGTAAGGTAATGTTAATAACCCTATTAATCCACTAATTACAGGAACTAAAACGGGTAAAATAATCATTTCTAAGGAACCTAATTTACCTTCTAAAAACATATAAATGAAACAAGCTAATATAACTACTAAAATTACATTTATAATATCTCCAATTCCTTTTAATTCAATTGTTTGTCCATTATAGTGTACTGCTCCAGAACCTAGCATTGCTGAAATACCAATTATTGCAGCACCTGTACCTTTAAATTTAAATTGGTGCGCAGCAAGAGCTCCTATAATAAAAGCCATAAAAGATTGTATGATTGTTACTAGCTGAAAAATCGTTTCTAGTACATGATTACCTTCTTTAAAGAATTTTAATAATTCACCTAATAAGGCATTAGGTAATAATGCAATAACTACACCTGCACCTACTGCATTCAAAATGTTGTTAAAAAATCGCTTTCCATTGATTTGCGAATGACTCATGTTAAACCTCCATTTAAAACATTAAATTAATCGTATTATAGAAACGAAATATAAACAATCATTTAATATCAAATTTCATGTCAATAATTAAAGAAAAGTGAGCAATTATACTTATATACGGATAATATTTAACATTTACTTATTAGATAAAAAAAGCATCCAAGGTTAAATTGTACATTTAACCAATGGATGCATACACTATATATATTATAAAAACTAAATTTAATTATTGAATATTTATATCAGGTATATTGTTTCTTAGGAATTGCTGAACGAAATCATTTATATAAACACTGCTATTGTATTTATTATCTACGCCACCATAATGTATTCCAATAACTTGATTTTTACCATTAAATACTGGAGATCCAGAGTTTCCACCTACAGTACTTAGGTCATATCTTAATTCCTCGCCACCAATATAGACAACCTTACCTACACTTTCCCACATTGTGGCTAACGGTTTGTCACCAGGGTAACCAGTAACAGTGATGTTTTCATTAATTCTAGTATCTGTATTGCTACTTATAGTTGCAGGTTTAACTACTTGCCCAATATGTTGATTATGTTCGTTCGGTGACACTCTTAAGATTGCTAAATCACTATTACCAGGATACGGTATGATTTCTTGACCCACAAATTTGCCATTAGGATAGTCATTTTCATTTTTAGCTGAAGGATGGACACTAATATTTCTTGGATTACCCTTAGCTCCATTAACGACGTGTTTATTAGTTAATATTTCATTTTCACCTACAACAACACCTGAACCACTCATATATCCACCATCTATTGGTATATAAATAAAACTAACAGCATCATAATGACCTTGTGTAGTATTAAAAATTTGATGTCTATTATTATTAGGCAATATTACACTTGGGTAACTTTTATTTTGACTTGGTTTAATATTATGGCTCGAACTATTAATATCTAAAACATTTTTGTTTTCTGTGCCAAGTGAGGAATGATTATGGCTTTGTGTATCGGTTTTTGCATAAGAAGTATTTACCATTGTAGTAGTTGCTAACGCTGCAATTGTCATTGTACATATAGATAAAAATCTCTTTTTCATATGATAACCTCCAAAAATTATAAAAATTATTTTTTAATAACAGCTGTTATAATTAAATTATATATATAAAGTGAAAAAATATGTGATTAAATGCCTAAATGTTAAAATAAAAACCCTATCTGTTTGCATTTTATTAAATATTATACTTATTTATTTAAATATTTTTTATAAGAATTTGGACACAATTATTAGTAACTTACTTATTTATAAAATTTTAGAGACTATCAAATGATAAATAACAATTAGCTCTTAAAAAATAAAAAGAGTGAAAACATTAAACTTACAATGTTTTCACTCTAAAAAAATTTGAATTTATACCGGTGGTCGGGATCGAACCGACACTCCAATAAAGGAACGGGATTTTGAGTCCCGCGCGTCTGCCAATTCCGCCACACCGGCTCAATATATAAACAAAAAACTTCCCAATGGAAGTAAATAATGGAGCGGAAGATAGGATTTACACCTATATCTCATTCCGGGAAGGAATGTGTTCTGAGAGTTGAACTACTCCCGCAAATCTAAAATTGGAGCGGAAGATAGGATTTGCACCTATATCTCATTCCGGGAAGGAATGTGTTCTGAGAGTTGAACTACTCCCGCATAATATTAAAATTGGAGCGGAAGATAGGATTTGCACCTATATCTCATTCCGGGAAGGAATGTGTTCTAAAAGTTGAACTACTCCCGCATAATAACCTGGAGGCGGCAACCGGATTTGAACCGGTGATAAAGGTTTTGCAGACCTCTGCCTTACCACTTGGCTATGCCGCCAATAACTGGGCTAGCTGGATTCGAACCAGCGCATGACGGAGTCAAAGTCCGTTGCCTTACCGCTTGGCTATAGCCCATTAATATAAAGGGCGGTTGAAGGGAATCGAACCCTCGAGTGTCGGAACCACAATCCGATGCGTTAACCACTTCGCCACAACCGCCATGGCAGGGGCAGTAGGAATCGAACCCACATCAAAGGTTTTGGAGACCTCTATTCTACCGTTGAACTATGCCCCTATATATGATGGTGGAGGGGGGCAGATTCGAACTGCCGAACCCGAAGGAGCGGATTTACAGTCCGCCGCGTTTAGCCACTTCGCTACCCCTCCTAAAAATGGTGCCGGCCAGAGGACTTGAACCCCCAACCTACTGATTACAAGTCAGTTGCTCTACCAATTGAGCTAGGCCGGCTATAGGTATGGTTCAGGACAGAATCGAACTGCCGACACATGGAGCTTCAATCCATTGCTCTACCAACTGAGCTACTGAACCAAAATAAAAATTCGTAATGATACCTCTTTGAAAACTAAGTTTTATATGTTCTGAAAAACAATATGTATTTTAGCTATTTCACCACGAAACCTATATTAGTAATATTGCGGGAGGCGGATTTGAACCACCGACCTTCGGGTTATGAGCCCGACGAGCTACCGAACTGCTCCATCCCGCGCTAATAATTAATGGCGGAGGAAGAGGGATTCGAACCCCCGCGGCCCGTTAAGGCCCTGTCGGTTTTCAAGACCGATCCCTTCAGCCGGACTTGGGTATTCCTCCACAAATTATAAATAATTACTATTAAAATTTAATATATGGCGGTCCCGACGGGAATCGAACCCGCGATCTCCTGCGTGACAGGCAGGCGTGTTAACCGCTACACTACGGGACCATTAAAACGGAGGAAGAGGGATTCGAACCCCCGCGAGCCGTTAAGCTCCTGTCGGTTTTCAAGACCGATCCCTTCAGCCGGACTTGGGTATTCCTCCAAAATTATATGGACCTTGCAGGACTCGAACCTGCGACCGAACGGTTATGAGCCGTTAGCTCTAACCAACTGAGCTAAAGGTCCTGAATATAAGTATACAACTAATAGTAGTGGCGGTGGAGGGGATCGAACCCCCGACCTCACGGGTATGAACCGTACGCTCTAGCCAGCTGAGCTACACCGCCGTTATGTAGTTTGTAAATTAATAATGGTGGAGACTAGCGGGATCGAACCGCTGACCTCCTGCGTGCAAAGCAGGCGCTCTCCCAGCTGAGCTAAGCCCCCAAAATTTATTTTACTATCGGGAAGACAGGATTCGAACCTACGACCCCTTGGTCCCAAACCAAGTGCTCTACCAAGCTGAGCTACTTCCCGTAAAATAAGCGCGCCCGATAGGAGTCGAACCCATAACCTCTTGATCCGTAGTCAAACGCTCTATCCAGTTGAGCTACGGGCGCAAATATTAAAGATGGTGCCGAGGACCGGAATCGAACCGGTACGGTGATCTCTCACCGCAGGATTTTAAGTCCTGTGCGTCTGCCAGTTCCGCCACCCCGGCAATATCGTTAATGGAGCGGAAGACGGGATTCGAACCCGCGACCCCCACCTTGGCAAGGTGGTGTTCTACCACTGAACTACTTCCGCAAATGCGGGTGAAGGGAGTCGAACCCCCACGCCGTAAAGGCGCTAGATCCTAAGTCTAGTGCGTCTGCCAATTCCGCCACACCCGCTATTTAAATGG
>NZ_JBRIKK010000031.1:0-12547 GCF_052976705.1 Staphylococcus sp. MSU001 | reverse complement strand
GTAAAAAAAGTATTAAGCAACTGACTAAAAGTGCTTAATACTTTTTGTTATCGAAAAAGAGACGTCAACATTGAAACAAAACTTTTAAACAATTTATTTCTAAGTTATGATGCTTATTAAAATACATTTAACTTTTTATCTTAGATAAATAATAACAATAACGTACATAACCGAACCTTATAAAAACACAAACAATGCCATGTTTAATAATAAAATTCCAATTCTTGCTTTAATTCATCTACATATTCTTTAGTTCCCGTCACAATCAAACGATCTTTATATCGTAACTGTGTATCACCATGAGGTACGATTGAATCATTATCTCTTATAATACGAACAAAAATAATATCGCCACCAAATGGGAAGTTACGTAATTGAATATTTTCATATTGATAATTTAACATTTGAATTTCATATAGAGATGTTTCTACATTACTTAATAAATTCAACATATTAGGTGTTTCTATTAAACTTTTTAATAAGATTTTATTACTTAAATAATTACTAAACACCTCTATACCTTGATGTTTCAATGTTGGATCTTCGTTTGTACTTTCAAGTCGACATATAACACGTTTAACACCGTGGTTTTTAGCCATTAACGCAACGCTTTTATTTATATTGTCATCATTCGTAGAACATACAACAATATCTCGCTCGAAAAGTCCCAAGCGTTCTAGTAAATCTTCTTCGTAATCTGCTATTTCTATCATAGTAATATCGTCAGAGAGCTTTCTACTATCACTCAAATCTTTTCGATAGTATAAAGAAACGTCATATAATTGAGAAGTTAAATTTTGTGCTATTGGAATAGTTAATTGATTTTTACCAATCATACTTACTTCTATGCGGCGCCCCACTTCATTAGGAATTGGGAACATCTTCTTGAATATCACGGGTACGAAGACACATGTGATTACAGCACTAAGAATTAAAATGCCGGAAGTTTCCGGAGAAATCGCTTTTAATTTTTCAGCAATTTTAGCCGCAGCTATAACAAGTGATAAAGTTGATGTAAGCAAGAAAGCAGAAGCGATTGTAGTTTTAGTGTCAAACCAGCGTCTAATGTAAAATACGGGTATCAGTTTTGAAATAATAAATGAAAAAATGAGTACAGGTATAATGAGTAACAATGAAGGTTCTTTAATTAAGCTTGGGATATCTAAATCGACGCCTACCATGATAAAGAAAATTGGAATAAAGAAACCATAACCAAAGGAATCTAATTTTTCTACCATCTCTTCATTAGGTTTAAGTAAAGAAACAACAACACCAGCAAGAAATGCACCTAATATGTATTCAGCACCAACACCTTCAGCAAGTGCTACTAATAAAATAATAAGTGCAAAAACCGCTCTAATACCTATTTGCGTTGTACCATCCATTAACTTTTGTAAGAAGGACATACGTTTAAATAACACACCAATTACATAAAAAACAACTGTAAATACGACTAAAATACCTGTAAGCCATATCGTACTACCACCTTCACCATAAATGGCACCATAAACAGTAAGTAAAATCATGGTAAATAAATCTGCTAATACAGCTACTAGTAAAATAAATTGTCCTATCGTTGTACGCATAATATTCATTTCTTTAAGGGTCGGTACTACAACTCCTAAAGAAATTGTTGAAATGATAATCACCATTAAAAGGACATCATTAACTAATCCTAACCATTTAAATGCAAAAGCTAAAACAACGGAAATCATCATAATAAATGCAAATACTGTCAGTGCCAGCTTAAGATGACCAGGTACATCCTTTTCATGTTTATCTTCTCCTTGTCTTGGACGTGAATCCTTTTTAAATGCATTAAAGTCAATTTCTAGACCACTTAAAAACATTAAAAAGATAAACCCAAGCGTAGATAAAATATTAAGAAATGCATCTCTTTCCACTAAATTGAGAAAAGAGTGTCCTATCACAATCCCCATCAATATTTCAGCTACAACAACAGGAAGAAAGTTTATATTAAAACGATGCACAATGATCGGAGTCATAAATGCAGCTACTACGACTATAACTAATGATAAGAATTCCATGTGACCTCCTTATGTTAGGTATGACATGAATGATGTAGCTAATCCAAAATAAATAAGCATACTCACAATGTCATTAATTGTTGTAATAAAAGGACCACTTGCAACAGCAGGATCAATTTTACATTTGTTCATGACTAAAGGAATCATTGAACCAACCAATGTACCTACTGTCATTGCACATGTCAAACTTCCACCTACTATTAAAGCTAATAACGGTTGTCTGAATATGACGACAATAATTAAGAAAAGGATAACTGCACAAACAATACCAGATAATAAACCACTTCCCGCTTCTCGCAATGCAATCTTAAATTTACTCTGTTCATTTATTTCTCCAGTAGATATATTACGGACAGAAACGGCTAATGATTGTGTACCAGAATTTCCTGACATACCACTTATAATTGGAATAAATGCTGCAAGTAATGCCACTTGAGATAATGTATCTTCAAAACTACCTAATATAGTAGCAGTGATCATACCCAAAAATGTTAACACAATGAGCCATGGTAACCTTTTACTCGCCGTTTTAAACACTGAGTCACTTGTAGAATCAATGTCAGATACCCCAGCTAATCGTGAGTAGTCTTCACTTGCTTCTTCATCCATAACATCCAGGATATCATCAATAGTAATAATACCTAGTAAATGATTTTGATAATCTACAACTGGAACTGCTATAAAATCGTAGTCTCTCATTAATTGAGCGATATCTTCTTGGTCATCACCGACATTAGCACTGATGACACGTTCACTCATAACATCTTCAATGTATGCATCATTCTCAGCTACAATAAGATCTCTAAGTGATAGAACACCAACAAGTTGTTCATCTTCATTTACTGCGAATATAACATATATTGTTTCAGCATCAGGCGCTTGTTCTTTTACGTGAATTAACGCTTCTTTAACAGGTGTAGTTGATTTTAAAGAGATAAACTCCGTAGTCATTATACCGCCGGCAGTATCTTCTTCATAATGTAATAAAGCTTTGATTTCATTAGCATTATCTTTGTTCATTAATGTTAGCAAACTCGCCACTTTAGGTTTAGATAACTCATTTAAAATATCTACTGCATTATCATAAGACATTTCCTCTAAGACATGACTAGCATAGGTAGCGTCCATATTATCAAAAAGACTCTCATAATCATCGTCATCAAAGTCTAATTGATCAAAGAAATTTGCTACTTCTTTGGGTGATAAAAACTCAAATATTTTTTGTCTATTTCCATCATCCGTATCTTCAAAGTATTCACTTTGCTCATAGTTATGTAATTCTAAAAATTCTTTTCTGAATTCATCTATATCATTTTGATCTAATAATCGATCAAATAATTCTTTATCATATACGTCTTCACGAACGTTGTCTTTCATTTCAGTTTCGTTAGACATGTTAACACCTCCAAAACATATTTATTATACCATGTTGAATAATTTAATTAATTGTTTGTAATCAACATTTATCAGATAATGAGACCTGTATATGGGGTGGATAAATTCTACTGAACAGCAATGTAACGCTTGTCCATGAACGCAAGGATGATTTCCACCGTACAAATCATCACCAATTAATGGATGACCAATATACCCAAAGTGAACTCGAATTTGATGCGTTCTTCCAGTAAGCAATTTAATCTTACATAAACTAGCAGTCTCATTTTGCATAAGCTTTTGATAGACTGTTTTTGCATACTTCCCCTTTTCATTAACTTCTCGCTTAATGATACTATCACTCAGCCTTGCAATAGGCGCTTCAATAACACCTGAAGATTGTGTTTGGCCATAGGCTAAGGCGACATATTCTTTTTTAAATTTTACCTTTGAAAACAAATGGTGTACATGTCCAAATTTAGCAAATACAACTAAACCTGAAGTGTTTCGATCAAGTCGAGTCACAATATGAGGATTTATTTTTTCGCCTTTTTTTGTATAATAAGCAAGCACTTGTTCTACTAAACTGCCATGGGGGTGTTCTCTAGAAGGTGCACAATTTTGCATTTGTGGCTTGTTTACAATTATCAAATACGCATCCTCATAAATGACTTCTAATTCCTTATCGTAGGGAATCAAATTCTCACTTGGTGTTTCACTTGGAAAATGAACTTCTAATCTATCACCTTTGTCCATAACATGTCTGACAGTTACAGGTGAACCGTTTAATAGTAAAGCGCCATTTAATTTAATGGCGCTCAACGTGCGTTTAGAATAATCTTGATTTTTCAAAAAAGTTTTCACTGGTTCTGACTGTACAATTTGATATGTTAAAATCATCGTTCATCATCACTAGAAATAAATGAGTCATGTACCCTTTTCCAAAACGGAAATGGACGGAATCTAGCAAAACGCACTTTCTCATTAGCAACTCTATACTGTATTGCATTGACGTTTTTGTGCTTAATGCTAACATGATCGATTGTGGTTCTAATCGTATCGTGATTTACCGGCGTAATTAAACACGTATGATGTTTAGGAAGTACTAATGGCGAGCCTACCGTTCTAAACACTCTATTATTAATAGATGCAATTTCAGCAATTTGCATCGCTTCAAGTGATGGATGTATGAGCGCACCACCTAAAGCTTTATTATAAGCTGTCGAACCCGAAGGTGTAGATATACACAACCCATCTCCTCTAAATCGTTCGAAATGTTTACCTCTTATATTGACGTCTACAACCAATGTTGAGCCATTTTCAGTTTTCATTGTTGCTTCATTTAAAGCAAGGTATCTCGTTTCATAACCATTATCGTTATACCTGACTATTAATTCTAAGAGTGGATATTCAATAACTTGAAACTCCGAATTATTAATTTCAATAATAAGCTTTTCAACTTCATGAGGTAACCAATCTGCATAAAATCCTAAATGACCGGTGTGTATCCCGACAAAAGCAACTTTGGATAACATATGACTATATTGATGGAAAGCTTGTAATAACGTTCCATCTCCCCCAACTGAAATGACAATTTCAGGATTTTCGCTATCTTCTACCATTTGAAAATCTTTCATATGATTGATCATTTTATGCTTTAATGCATTTGATTTTGAATCACCTTTAGTAAGGATTGTATAACGCATGATTTACACCTCATTAGTCATTTTCATGTTTCTTAGCACGCTTTTGCGTGTAATACTTTTGCGCTTCTTGAATTTCATCTTTAATTTCGGACATTTCTTCATCTAATAAATATGCCGCTTCTGCTGCTCTCTCTAAACGATGTTGAATCTCATCTGGATATGCCCCATCATATTTATACCTTAATGTATGTTCGATTGTAGCCCAGAAGTTCATTGCTAAGGTTCTGATTTGAATTTCAGCCAATATGTGCTTTTGTCCACTGAGTGTTTCAATAGGATATTTGATTATCACGTGATAAGAACGATAGCCACTTTCTTTTGTATTTCGAATGTAATCTCTTTCTTCTATAACCTTGAAATCTTGACGTTGTCTTAATATATCAACAACTATGTCAATGTCATCCACGAATTGACACATAATTCTAAGACCAGCAATATCGTACATTTCTTCATGTAAACAATCAAAAGGGATACCCCTTTTGTTCGCTTTGTCTATAACACTTGAAATAGGTTTTACCCTTCCAGTCACGAATTCAATTGGAGAATTATGTTCTCCCACTTCGTATTGTTTTCTTAATCCTTTAAGTTTTACTTTTAACTCATCGACAGCTTGCTTATATGGCGTTAAAAATTGATCCCACTGGTTCATTTTGTTTCACTCCGCTTCACTCTAGTTCGAAAGTTTTTTCAACAGCTGAAACAAACTCCTTACCATAGTTATTGTTTCCTTCTATGTTATTCAAAACATAATCTAATTCTTCCTGAAAATGCTTAAGTTCTAAATGATTATTAATAATGATTTTTTTATCTCTATTCTCATGCAACATCGACCATGTTTCCTGAACAAAAATCAAATATGAATAAGATTGTCCATCATCTAAAAGATAAGCAAAACCATAATTATCACTATCAACAAGCATTTGACCTACCTCTTCTAATCCTTCTGTAGATTCCTCTGAGAAGCAATAAACGCCATCATCTTTTAATTTAATTTCATTTATGTAAATACGCATGCTTGTTTCCTCCTTATTCCATACTAGTTTAACATATTACAACCTATCAAAACACGCTACAACTCACAGAAAAAATCTTCTAGTCTCTCATGTTTTTACTGTTATCATTACTCATTCTTTTATGATGATTTAGTGATTACCACAATCTTTTGATCTTCTAACTCACCTAGCCAATTTAAGTTTCAACTTTTACCTATAGTGTTTGACTTTAATTATAAATCAAAATTCATCATAATAAGACATGCTAAATTTACAATAGCTAAAACTTGATAGAGGTGACTTTTATGTCTACGAATAATGAGATTGAATTTAAACAAATACTAAATCAAGATACTTACTCAAAAATCTATGAACTCTATTTCAAAAATCAATCACCTTTTAAGCAAACTAATTTCTATATCGACACAGAGAATTTTAAATTAAAGCAACATCAGGCTGCTTTGCGTATAAGAGTCAAAGATGATATGTATGAGATGACTTTAAAAATCCCTGCTGAAGTTGGATTAACAGAATATAATCACTCAGTAAATATAGAACCTAAACTTGATATGTCACTTCAACTCTCTCAATTACCCAAAGATATTAAAAATATTTTAGAACACGACTTTAATATTTTAGAAAATGAGCTTAAAGTGTTAGGAAACTTAACTACCTATCGTTTAGAAACTGATTATCAAAATGAATTACTAGTATTAGATAAGAGTGAATATCTCGGCAAAACTGATTATGAATTAGAGTTTGAAGTTCATTCTTATGATGAGGGATATTCAAAATTTAAAAGTTTACTTCAACATTTTAATCTTCAACATCAAAAACCTTTGAATAAGGTGCAACGTTTTTTTCAAGAAAAACAAAATGTAAGCAATAAAAAGTAACAGTTGTCGATAAGGCAAATTACTTTTAAATGTAAAAATTCATGTTATATTAGATATATATTAATGGAACACGGTGATATTATGTCTAAAACACCATATGAGTTGATTGGTCAAAAAGCCTTGTATCAAATGATTGATTATTTCTATCAACTTGTCGAGAAAGATTCTCGTATCAATCATTTATTCTCAGGCGATTTCAAAGAAACCAGTCGAAAGCAGAAACAATTTTTGACACAGTTTCTTGGAGGTCCTGACTTATATACACAAGAACATGGTCATCCCATGTTAAAACGAAGACATATGGAATTTACAATTAGTGAGTATGAACGTGATGCATGGCTTGAGAACATGCATACTGCTATTCAACACGCAGAACTTCCTGCGGGTGTAGGCGATTACTTGTTTGAGCGATTAAGACTTACTGCACATCACATGGTAAATTCCTAAATTTAATTGTAGGTGAAAATACATGGCTGAAGAATTAAGAATCATGGAGAATAAGAGTCGTGAAGATACTAATCTATCACCTGTTAGCAAAATAGAAATCTATTCTTTTTTTGATCCTTTTAGTAAAGATTGTTTTAAATTATCTGCAATCTTATCAAAATTAAGAATTGAATATAATAAATATATAAAGGTAAGACATATTTTAAACCCTTCTTTAAAGGTATTAACTAAGTGTCAAGCTCAAAGTACTTCGGATTTTGACAATATTGCACTTGCCTATAAAGCCGCTGAACTTCAAGGTCGCATCAGAGCAGAAAGATTTATACATTTAATGCAAAATGAAATCATTCCAAAACGTGATATTATTACCGAAGATATGATTTCTGATTGTATTAATAATGCCGGTATTGACTATCATGTTTTTAAAGAAGACTTGCAAAAGGACAAGTTGACTGACAGCTTGAAAGTTGATCTTCACATTGCAAGAGAAATGGAAATAGAACAAGCTCCCTCACTTGTTTTTTTCAGCGAAAATGTTCATGAAGAAGGTTTAAAAGTCGAAGGATTATATCCTTATCATATCTATACTTACATTATTAATGAGTTAATGGGACAACCTATAGAGAAAAATCTTCCTCCAAAATTAGAATACTACATTCAAAAGAAACAACTAGTAACAATGGAAGAACTTTTAACAATTTATGAATGGCCTGAAAAATTATTAAACAAAGAATTAAAGAAACTCACACTTCAACAAAAAGTTGAAAAGTTGCAATATCCAGAGGGAGAATTTTGGAAGTCTAAAATGCCTCAGTGTTAATGATAGATATGATGAGAGCTATACAAATTTCATTTTGAAAAATAAATCTTAATTACGATAGCGTGGACTCTCGAGTATAAAAAGAATATTTCACATTTGTTTTTAACTCAGTTATCTATAAATTAAAAAATCGCCTATGACACGAATAGTTGTCATAGGCGTTTTTTAATATTTACTGATGTATTTTTTCATTAAAAATATACACAATAATGTATATATGATGTATAGCAACAATTTTTATATTCAATTTAAAAATTTTCAAATAAAAAAACGCCGTGTCTGATTACACGACGCTAAACAAAGGGGATGGGAGAAATTTTTCACTTCAAACAAAGGGGTATGTTTGTTATGTGATTAATTTCATGTTCATAATATAACACGGTAAAATATCCTTTTCAACCCTTGTTTATTCATAAAATCAAATTGTCACAATCTGTTCATATTGTAAGCGAATTCAATTCTGCTAAGCTTTCATTAACTTTTCAAAAGCATCTAATTTCTGCTCAAATACTTCACAAGCTTCCTCTATTGGTTGAGGTGTTGTCATGTCAACACCTGCATTTTTTAATATTTCGATTGGATAGTTTGAGCTACCCTTTTTTAAGAATTCATTGATATAACGTTCAACAGCAGGTTGACCCTCAGTTAAAATTTGATGACTTAAACTTTGCGCCGCACTATAACCAGTAGCGTATTGATATACATAATAATTCATATAGAAATGAGGAATACGTGACCATTCCTTACTGATATCTTCGTCAGTTTCTACCGCTTCGCCGAAATACAATTTATTAAGTTTAGCATATTCTTCATTCATACGGTTTGGCGTTAACGGTTCCCCAGCTTCTTCTATTTGATGTATTTTATGTTCAAATTCAGCAAACATGGTTTGACGGAATAGTGTTGCTCTAAATCGTTCTAATTCTTGATTAAGTAACAATAGACGTCGTTCATCATCTAAATGTTTGTCCATGTAGTCACTAAGTAAAGCCTCATTACAAGTTGATGCAACCTCAGCGACAAAGATTGTATAATCGCTTAAATTTGATGGTTGATTTTGTCTACTAAAGTAACTATGTGCAGAGTGGCCAAATTCATGTACTAAAGTATATAAATCAGAAACAGTGTCAGACCAGTTAAGTAATATGAAAGGATTAGTTAAATGCCCACCAGATGAATATCCGCCTGAACGTTTACCTTTATTTTCATATACATCGACCCAACGATTATCTAAACCTTCTTTAACCACGTTTAAGTATTCTTCTCCCATTGGCTCAAGTGCTTTTAACATCCAAGATTTTGCCTCTTCATATGGCATTTCAAATTTAACATCTTTAACAAGTGGTGTATAAAGATCATACATTTTTAAATCGTCTAAACCTAATAACTCTTGTCTAAGCTTCGTGTATCTGTGTAATAATGGTAAGTATTTATGGACCGTTTTGATTAAGTTATCGTAAACAGCTTCTGGAATATGATTATTACTTAAAGCTCTTTCACGTGCTGAACGATAATGATGCGTTCTAGCATTAAATACATTTTTCTTAACCTCACCAGCTAAAGTAGCACCTAGTGTGTTATTATGCGCACCGTATGCTTTATAAACATTTCTAAATGCAGAAGCTCTTAACTCACGATCATCAGATTCTAAATACTTGATAAATGTACCTTGTGTTAAAGGATAAGCTTGACCATCTTTATCTATAGCATCTTCAAATTCTAAATCTGCATTGCTAAACATTCCATATACATTAGAAGGCGTAGAAAGTGCGTCTTGTGCTTCTGTTAATAACTTTTCTGTATTCGCATCTAATATATGCGGACGTTTCTCATTAATCAATTTCAAATCAAATTCATATCGTTTTAAATCATCATTAGAATCGATAAAAGATTGAATAGTAGCTTCATCTAGTTGTAAAATTTCAGGTACTAAAAAACTCCATGCAGAGCTATATTTAATAACAAGTTGATGTGCACGTGCTTCTAAACCGGTATACTTATCATTTGCAGTATCTTGATCTTGTTTTAAATGTGCGTATACATATACCTTTTCTAATTTTGTACCTAGCTCGTCTTCAAGACTTAGCGCTTCATATAGTGTTTCGGCACTTTCACCAAGATGACCTTTAAATTTTTCTTCTTCACCTATTTTAGCTTCAATACTTTTAAAAGCTTCTTCAAATGCTTCATCGCTTTTAAATATAGTTGTTAAATCCCATGTATATTCAGGATATTTACGTTCCTGTTCTTCTCTTGTTAATTGTTGACTCATAATGTAAACCTCCTTAATAATCTAATAGCTTAATTTTCTCATTTTAGCACTACTTTTGCACGTTTAAGCCTTCGTGTTCATATAAATAATCAAATTCACGTAAAATAGTGTTTAATATTTGACGTTTGTCGTATTGAAACGTTGCAAACACCCTAAACTTAACTTTATTAAGAAGTTGTTTACATAATTCATTATCATTTAATGTTCTTCTTAGCAACAGATATTTTAATTGCCATTCTATTGGATGCGTTATTAAATATATTTGATGTGGTACAACATATCCTAATTTAGAAATTACATCAGAATCACACATATTTAATTGATACATGGCACTGAGTGTAGGTTCTAAAACACTGTGGCGCTTTCTACAATAGTTTATATAACGTTGTATATTAGAAGCAGACAACCTAAATTTGGGAACATTATTTGATTGAAAAGTCATATTTATTATATCCTCAAATTTTAAAACTTTTCTTTGTGCAACAAAATTTTTACCGCCTACATGTTGAAGATGACTATATAATATTAATACAAACTTTTTTGAATCCCATGTTACTAATGTTCTATTAATTGGATGAATAAAAGCACTTTGAAATGGTGATAATTTAACGTATTTATCTTTCAAAGGAACATCTTTAATAATCCAAATCACATTCAAACCTATTCGCTTTAAACCAGTTGTTCGACGAATAATATTACTGATACTTATTTTAGAAAATTGAACTTCAATTGCATTTTTTTGATTAATCACAATATCTGGATATTGCAAAACTTCTTTGCAATAAGGTTCAATTTCCACGTTGAAATTCAAAGCTTCATAAATTCTTGCTAAATATAACTTTGCTTCATAATGTTCAACTGATTCTGATTTTGAACAGTGGTGATTAAAACGTGTTTTATGCGCAAAGTGGGCTATTAAAGTCATTCCTTGCTTGAGTATCACCTCAGACTTACAGTGAGGACATTGGTATTTATCAAATTTATTTGCATGTTGCGCTAAAATTTTCTGACCTTGATGATTGATTGCCATTAACATTTCCTCACCCCATTATTAATAACGGAGTACATCATAGTTTTACTTTTTAAAATAAAAAAGGTGCCCAATGGCACCTTTTAAATCATTATTATTCATTTGTATCAGTAAAGTATTTACGTACTTGAGAAGTAACATTGTGACTCATAATAATCTTAGCATAGTCGTTTAAATATATATTTGTTTTATCAGTTGGATAAGCAAACTCCAATAACTGACTATAACTATCGTTAATCATCTCTTGTGAAACCGAATCATCAAAATGAATTGAGTAATAATATTTATTATCAATCATATATAATAAATCTTCAAATTCATCAGTGTTTTGATTATTATGATAAGCATAGTCGATAACTTGCTCTAAATCGTCAAATTTCACTATAATATTTCTCACATTTGATGGCTTATGCGCACGTTTTTGTTGTTTATCTTGATGGTTTTTCTTTTGTTGTTTACGTTGTTCAAATAAATCTTCTAAACTTTCTTCACCTTCAAGTGTTTGAGCCAATAATTCATTTACCTGATCATCAAATTGATGATTTGTATCATCGTCTGACATATTCATAGCATCTTCATTTTTTGATTTAGAAATTGTCACTTCCACACCCTTTTCAAAAGCGTGTACTTGAATCCAAAGCGGACCTTCAACTACAAAATCCTCTTCTTCATTAATTTCATCCATCATTGACCAGAAGAATTCTTCACCACGTTTACGGTTACTCCATAGGTCTTCACGACTAAAACCACGTGCTTCAATGTCACTATATGTTATAAACAATTTTACTGTTGTATCATCAACACGTTCTATTCTCATATCATCTCACTCCTTACAGTCGATGAATAGTAACCATATTGTATTAGAACGGAGGTTAAATTACAATTTATTTGTTTGATTAAATTTAACTATTATTCATTTGGACATCTATTTTAACATATTCCCTGTTTTTATAACAAAAAAC
>NZ_JBRIKK010000030.1:0-13164 GCF_052976705.1 Staphylococcus sp. MSU001 | reverse complement strand
ATAAATAGAAAGTGGTGCTATTTTTATACACTTTTTTAACCTTCTACGGAAGGTTATTTTTTATGCCCAAACCATGCTTAAGGCGTTAAAAGGTGCAAGTGTTAAGTCCGAACCATGTATGACTTAAAACTAATCAAGAGTAAATAATTGAGGTGTAAAATATGCAAACTAAGAAGACCAACATGTTGAAATTAAAGTTACAGTTTTTCGCAGAAGAACCAGGGGACAATGCACAAACATCTGAAGGACAAGAAAAACAAGACACACCGGAAAAAGTTTATTCAGAAGAAGAGTTTAATCAACGACTAAATTCTGAATTACAACGTCGTTTAAAGCAAAAAGAAGATGAAAAAGCAGAAGCAGTCAAAGAAGCTCAAAAGCTAGCTAAAATGAATAAAGATCAACAGTTACAATATGAGAATGAAAAGTTAACTAAACAACTCGAAGAATATAAAGTAAGAGATGCTAAATCACAGATGAAAGCTGAAGCACGATTGATGTTAAACAAAGAAGGCATTGATGTGACTGAGGAACCTTTATTAGATATGTTAGTTACTTCAAATGCAGAAGACACTAAAAAGAATGTTGAAACTTTTTCTAATCTTTTAAATAAAATGGTTCAATCTAATGTTGAAAAAGCATTAAGATAAAACTCTCCAGTTAACACACAAACCAATGGAATGACAAAGGAAGATATTTTAGCAATTGAAGATGATGTTCAAAGACAAAATGAAATTGCTAAAAATATTAATTTATTTTCATAAATTAGGAGCTAAAAAGTACGGCAGTAGAAAACAATTTAATTAAAACTGAATATTTAGGTACGGTAAAGTCTATTGACTTGGCTAACAAAATTGAAATTGGTTTAACTAAACTATTTGAGGCATTATCAATTACAAATAAAATTCCAATGAGTGTAGGTCAACAAATTAAACAATATAGTTTCGTAGTTTCAGATAGAAGACCTTCGCCTGGAGAAAAAGGGATAGGTGGAATTGCTGAAGGAGAAGAAATTCCTTTAACTGAAATTCGACGTTTACCTCAGGAAAATTTAGTTTTAGAATTCAAGAAATTCCGTAAATCAACAAGTGCAGAAACAATACAAGCTCATGGTTTTGATTTAGCAATTAATAAAACAGATAATGAACTATTAAAATATGTCCAACGTACATTGAGAGAAGATTTCTTTGCGTCTCTCAGAGATGCTTTAGAAAAAAATTTACCTAATACAAAAAATCGAAAAACCCCTTATAGTGGAAAAACATTACAAGGAGCCTTAGCAAAAGGTAGAGCAGTTTTATCGACTGTTATGGATACAGATATAACACCTATAGCATTTGTGAATCCGAATGATACAGCGGAACACATTGCTAATGGATTAATAACATCTAATGGCGCACAATTTGGTATGGGACTATTAACTAACTTTGTGGGTATTAGAGTAGTTGAATTTTCTGATGTTCCAGAAGGTGAAGTCTGGATGACAGTTGCAGAAAATTTAAATGTAGCGTCTGCAAATCCTAATGGTGAGTTATCAAAAGCATTTAATTTAGTTACTGATCAAACAGGATTAGTAGGAGTAATGCATAATGTACAACCGACTAGATTAACATCCGATACTATTATTATGTCAGCAACAAAAATGTTTCCTGAGAATGTAGATGCGGTTATTAAAGTATTAATTAGACCAAGTTCTAATACTGAATCATCTCATCTATAATTAGGTGATTAAATGAAATTTTTAGATAATGTAAAAAAACGTATTGGTTTAGATGATAATAAGCAAGACGATCAACTACAAGTCATTATTGATAATGTTGAAAAAGAATTATTAGCTATGCTTCCAACGATTGAAGATACTATTCCTGAAGAAATAGAATTTATCGTTGTTGAGGTTGCTACTAAACGTTACAACCATATAGGCGCAGAAGGAATGACCTCAGAAACACAAGATGGGCGTTCAAGTAGTTATGAAAAAGGGGATTTTGAAGAATATAATAAAATTTTAGAAAGATTAATAAATGGATAGGAGTAAATTATTACAGCTAAATATACACCAACACAATTACTTTTTGATAAAATTTTCTCTTTATTACAAGGATTAGGTATTGAAGTGATAGATGTTAAAGATATAGCTAATGATATACCTTATCCTTTTTTTGTTATAAAAAATTAAGAAAAACAGTTGAATTATATCACATATGTGATATAATATAAGTATCAAGAAAGAAAGGAGAAGGAAATGAAAAGAAGTGAAAAAGAACGAATTGAAAAAATAAAGTATCGATTAGCCATAGCAAGCTTAATAATTCAAATACTTAATTTTATCAAATCGTTCATTTAATGGTAAAGGGTTAAAAGCCCTTTACCTCATTATATATGGAGGTGAGGTCTATGACAAGAGAATTGAGAAAGAAGTTAACATTTTATATAAATATATTATCTTTAATTTTGTTTATCGTTAATATAATAAGAAGAAAATAATAAAATATTTCTTTTCATTTCCTATTTAATTTATGAATCAGTTTAATCATATATATACAGTTATAGAAAAATTGCTAAACAATAATGAAATATCGAATTATAAAATTAAAAAAGATACTGGCATTTCCTATGGGGGCATAAGTGAGTTAAGAAATGGTAAAAGAAAAGTCAAAAATTTAACTCTAGAAACTGCGGAAAAACTTTACAATTATCAAGTAGAATTAGAACAAAGTGATGAAAAATAAAACAAGGCTCTATCTTTTGCTACATAAGGGATAGAGCCTTGTTAGTTGCCCAGTGTATATAATTTATTATATTGGGCAACTACAATTAATTCACAATACATTAATAAAGTGTAAAAACGTTGATATAAAGCTATTTAACAATTTAATAAACCTTATTATACCCAATTTGCTTAAATAGAACTCAAGTATCCGAATGAGAAAGAGAACAGTATATTAAGCAATACTAAGCGCTAAACAATTTCAGGGGAAACCTAATAGGGGTAAGGAGTTAAGGCATTTTGCCTTAGCTTCTTTTTTATATAGTTTAGATGGACAATACTATTAAATTACATTATAGAATTTATACTTGTCTGATATTCAAAAATATTTTAATCATATAAAATATTGGGTGATTAAATAGAATTATATACACATATAGAATTCTTATTATTAGATATACTTGATAAAACACCATCTATTTATTATTCTTTCTTTACAATTGCGTTAGGGATTATAATTTATTCTATTAAAGAATGTATTAGATATTTTAATGAAAAAAAGATTCATAAAGCTAAATACAATTTAGAATATATAAGACCTATATTACAAGAAGCACATATTAAAGTTAATAAATTAAATCAAGCTTTTATAGATACTTACAGCGACATAGATTCATATAGTGACTTGAATTTAGAACTTTTAAGTAAACTACCAGAAAATGAAAGAAGAAAGTATGAAACTAAAATATGTAATATTCTTTAAACTTAATAAGAAACATAAAATGAAAAATTTAACAATTACATCTTTAATACTCAAAATTGGAAATATGACGAAATTAATGATGAATTCATTTGTCTGAACAATAAAAGACTAGGATTTAAAAGGTATGCCTATCGCCATGATAAATATGGTTTTATACGAGACTTTAAATTATATGAATGTGATGATTGTTCAGAGTGTCCTCTGAAACACCATTGTATGAACTTCAATTCAAAAGCAAATAAAAAATAATGAAGAATTATTATTTGTAATATTTTAAAGCCCAAATTAATAAAAAGCTTTCAAAACCTAAAACAAAAACGATCTACAGTCAAAGGAAAATTGATGTGGAGCCTGTTTTTGGATTTATGAAGGCTATTTTGGGTTTCACTCGAATGTCCGTTCGAGGGATAAATAAAGTCAAAAGGGAACTAGGATTTGTGCTAATGGCACTTAATATAAAAAAAGTAACAGCTCAATGAGCTGAAAATAATCAAAAAATTATAAAAAAGACAATTTCTATATTATTTTAACAGAAATTGTCTTTTGTTACTTATACTAAAACTTTATGTCCTGGACTCTGTAATGTTAAAACTCTTTCTTAATGATTACCTATCTAAATGATCCATTGCATATTGTGCTTCTTCAGGAGTAAATCCTTCTCCATTTTCTGAAACGAGTTGATCATATAACGCTTGATTAGAAATGTTTATATTTTTTACGTAACTTTTTGCTAATCTCAATGCATTCTTTTTATAATCTACACTGATATGGTCAACAGCATACTGTGCTACGTCTGCCGGATATTTCTCTCCGTATTCCGAAGTTAATTGTTTGTATAAACTTTTCTTAGAGATAGGTAATGAATTTGCATATGATTTTGCTTGTGCTATAGCTGCATTTTGTTCGCTAGTTGGAGAAGCTACTTCATCATTTGCGTTATTGTTTTGATCTTTTGTGTTTTGCTTTAAGTTCACAGAGTCTTGTTTGTCTTTGTGCATTGATTTTTCAATATTTTTATTTCTAGTTGTTTTTACATTATTTATATCAGACTTTTCTTTCATAGTTGATGCATGTTCTGTTTGATTTGGTTTGTTTTCATTTAATAGACTAACTTGAAATAAAACTGTTAAAACTAAACCAATAGTATAGACTGATGAAACAACCAATTTCAACCAAATTTTCCAATGCGCATACCTCCACATTAGAAAGAGACCTAATGGAAAAATAAATAGCAATGTGAGAATAATAAACCAAGATTTTTGGTACCACGATTGTCGTTCTTGTTGCATAGCATAGTCCTCCTGACTATATTCTTAGCTGCCTGTAGTGATACAGTTTTTATAACTTCATTTTGTACTTTATATTAGTTTAAGTAATTGATTAACATTTTCTTCAGTAGTGGCCCAACTTGTCGCGAAGCGTACTACACGATGTTGATTATCATATTTCTCCCAAACTGCGAATTTTACCTTTTGTTTTAGTTCTTCAATTTTATCGTTACTTAAAATAAAAAATTGTTGGTTGGTTGGTGAATCAAAATAGACTTGATACCCTTTATCTATAAATCCTTTTTTTACCTTTTCAGCCATTTCAATAGCATGTCGACTTATATCAAAATATAAATCATCAGTGAATAATTCTAGAAATTGAACACCAGTTAGACGGCCTTTTGCTAATAAAGCACCATGATGTTTTATAATTGTAGTGAAGTTTTTAGGTTCATTTTGTTTAGTGAATACGATTGCTTCACCACAAAGTGCTCCAATCTTAGTACCGCCTATGTAAAACACATCACAGTATTTTGCAACATCTTCGATAGTTACATTAGTGTGATTGCTCATAAGGCCATAACCTAAACGTGCACCATCCATAAATAGTGGAATCTGATGTCTACGGCAAACTCTAGATAAAGATTGTAATTCCTCTTTAGTGTATAAAGTTCCGTATTCGGTTGGATGTGAAATATAGACCATCCCTGGATACACCATGTGTTCTTTTTTAAAATCACTTTCAAAAGTTTCTATATAATTCTCAACATCTTGAGCAGTAATTTTACCTTCTTGGGAGGGTATGGTTAGAACTTTATGTCCACTGAATTCTATAGCACCACCTTCATGGACTGCCACATGTCCTGTATCAGCGGATATAACTCCTTCATAACTATCAAGCATTGAGTTAATAACTACTTGATTGGTTTGCGTACCACCTACTAAAAATCGAATGGTAGCATCTGGACAGTCAATACGTTGTCTAATTTTATCTGCAGCTTGTGCCGAAAAGTCATCGAAGCCATATCCAGCAGCTTGTATTCGATTTGTCTCTACTAATCGATTTAAAACTTTTTCATGTGCACCTTCTAAATAATCATTTTCAAATGAAATCACAAGCGTTCCCTCCAATGTTAAATCGATATTTATTAATTTATTCGATGAAAAGTGTTGATTAGCTCTCAATTAGAAAAGATTTCAATCAATTAAAAGAGGAGCAATAAAGACATTGATGTGAATCTAGACTAATAAAATTTCTGAATATTCAATCGAATGTAATTTATTATACATCAATACCATTTAAATTAAAATATATTCTGTTCAAGATAATGAACGTTTGATTTATAAAAGATAATTCCTCTAAATTAATTGAAATTTTGTATGAAAAGTTCTATGATTTAATCAATATAATGAAAGGGGTATGGGATTTATGCAACAAATAAAATTTAAAACTTTAACTGAGGAAACACTGGAGAGCTTAGAGAAAAGTGTTAATTCGTTTTTGAAGTCTCAAGAGGGTAATGGTTATAAATTATTAAACATTACCATTAAACAAATCGAAGAACGTGCATTTCCGCATAATGACGAGGACTTTAATGCTATTTTAACATTGGTAACTGAAGTATAGTTCGGTAAATCGGCAACTAAATTTTCTTGGTGAAAGACTGAATAGGAGTATTTAGTAATGAATTTTGGATTTTTGGGCACCATTTTAACTATATTGTTAGTACTTGGGTTTATAACTAATATAGTACTGGCATTTGTCATCATTTTCCTTGAACGTGATCGACGTACTGCCAGTTCAACATGGGCGTGGTTATTCGTATTATTCGTTCTTCCTGTCATTGGATTTATTTTGTATTTATTTTTAGGACGAACGGTTTCCAAGAAAAAGATGGAAAAAAATAACGGTGATGAATTACATGCATTTGAAGATTTTGTTCAAGACCAAATCGACAGTTTTGATAAACACAATTATGGTTATATCAATGATCAAGTCATAAAACACCGTGATTTAATTCGTATGTTGTTAATGAAACAAGATGCCTTTTTAACAGAAAATAATAAAATTGATTTATTTACAGATGGTCATAAGCTTTATGAAAAAGTACTTGAGGATATTTACAATGCTCAAGACTATATACATCTAGAGTACTATACCTTTGAACTTGATGGATTAGGTAAAAGAATCTTAGATGCACTTGAAACAAAACTTAGAGAAGGTTTAGAAGTTAAACTGTTGTATGACGATGTTGGTTCTAAGAAGGTTAGATTATCAAAATTTAAACATTTCAGAGCATTAGGTGGAGAAGTTGAAGCATTTTTCCCTTCGAAAGTACCTTTAATCAATTTTAGAATGAATAATCGAAATCATAGAAAGATTATCATTATAGATGGACAAATTGGTTACATTGGCGGTTTCAATGTTGGCGATGATTATTTAGGATTAGGTAAGTTAGGTTACTGGAGAGACACACATACACGTGTTCAAGGTGAAGGCATCGATGCACTACAATTAAGATTTATTTTAGACTGGAATTCACAGTCGCATCGTCCACAATTTAAATTTGATCAAAAGTACTTCCCTAAAAAAAATGGGGACAAAGAAAACACAGCTATTCAAATCGCTTCTAGTGGACCTGCATTTGATTTACATCAAATAGAATATGGTTATACAAAAATGATAATGAGTGCTAAAAAGTCTATTTATCTACAAAGCCCTTACTTTATTCCAGACCAATCATACATTAATGCATTAAAAATGGCTGCTAATAGTGGTGTTGAAGTAAACCTTATGATTCCGTGTAAACCTGACCATCCATTCGTTTATTGGGCTACATTTTCAAATGCAGCTGATTTATTAGATAGCGGCGTTAATATTTACACTTATCAAAATGGATTTATTCACTCTAAAATATTAATGATTGATGATGAAATTTCTTCAATTGGTAGTGCAAACATGGACTTTAGAAGTTTTGAGCTGAATTTCGAAGTGAACGCATTTATATATGATGAAGATATTGCTAAACAGTTACGTCAAGCATTTGAAAAAGATATTGAGCAATCTAAATTACTTACAAAAGAAGAATACAACAAGCGCCCATTATCAATTAAATTTAAAGAAGGACTAGCAAAATTAATATCTCCAATTTTATAAAATTTCAAAATACCCTCGTTTAAATGAACGAGGGTATTTTTTTAAAAACAGTAAATATATTATGTAAACTTTTATGCACGATATGACAAATGTCATTGTTAATTAATGACATTCGGTACTAATATCACTCACTTAAACTTGCTAAATTATAAGTAACATTAATCAAGGGGTGTGACGGTAGTGATTGAACTACGACATATTTCTAAATCTTTCAAGAAACATAATGTTTTAGAAGATATAAGTATTAATATAAAAAATAATTGTTGTACGGCATTAATAGGTAAAAATGGAGCAGGTAAGTCAACGTTAATTGATATTATCGTTGGAAATAATCACTATGATAGTGGTCAAATCGCTGATAAATCAAATTTGTTAAATAAACATAAGATGGGTATTCTTTTTCAAAAAACAGAGTTTCCTAAATACATAAAGGTTTGCGAATTATTACATTTATATCAATCCTTTTATCAAACGTTTATTTCTTTTCATCAGTTTAAAGAAATCACACAATTTAGTGACCGTCAAATGGATCAGTTTGCATGTAATTTATCAGGCGGACAGCAGAGGATTTTAGATTTTGCTTTAGCATTGGTGGGTAAACCTGAACTGTTAATTTTAGATGAGCCTACGTCAGGTATGGATGTAGAAATGCGTCAACATTTTTGGAATGTTATAGAAAAATTAAAAATGAATAATACTACGATACTATATACTTCTCATTACATTGAAGAAGTTGAAAGAATGGCTGATCAAGTAATGATGTTAGATAAAGGGAAAATTCAATTAGATGATGCACCAGAAAATATAAAAAGGAATCAAAGTTATTCTGTAATTCGAATTCCATGCAAATATCAAGAACTTATCAATCAACTGAAACATAAATACGAAATTAAATTAATAAAAAATAGATATGAGATAAAAACTACTGATGTGAGTGATGTTTTACAATTATTGAAACAATATCATGTCAATTTCAATAAGATTGAAATTCTTAAAAAGTCTTTATTGGAAGTCATGTTTTCTAATGATATGTCTAAAGGAGGGAATTACCAGTGATATCAACATATTTTAAAATAGAATTAAAGATTATATTTAGAAAGAAATTGTATTTAGTTATTTCCATATTACTACCTGTCGTGTTTTATTTATTATTTACTTCTATATTGGACATGCCAGAAGAAGCAAAACCTAAGTTTTATAAAGAGTATATGTATAGTATGACAGTATTTAGTTTAATGAACTTTTGTCTATTGTCATTTCCATTAGATTTGATTGAAGAGCGAAATCAAGGTTGGTATAAACGGTTAATGGTGACCCCATTATCATCATTTCAATATTATTTAGTTAAAATTAGTAAGACAATGTGTCAGTTTTTAATAGCAATTATTATTATTTTTTCAGTAGCTCATTTTTACAAAGATGTTCACATGACTGTTTTTCAATGGATATTCTCTGCATTAACTTTATGGATTGGTGTTAGTTTATTTTTGACTTTAGGATTGATTATCGCTCAACTCAATGATATTCAAAAAGCAAGTAGTTTTGCCAATTTACTTAATATTACACTAGCTATATTAGGAGGTTTATGGTTTCCAGTAAACACGTTTCCTGATTGGCTTCAGTCGATTTCTAAAAACATGCCAACATATAATTTAAAGCTACTTGCTATAGATTTAGCGCAAGATAAAGTGGTGAATATAGAAGCGATTGGCTATCTCATAGTCTATAGTATAATCTTTTTGAGTATTGCTTTATTCATGAATAAGAAAGGAGATGTATCCTAATGGAATCAAGAAGTTGGGGAGCGAGAATAGGGGAATTAAGTACTTTAATATATTTAATATTTCCGATTTTAGCTATATTTGTTGACAAACGTGGTAACTTATTCACTTATTTAATTGTTTGTACTATTTTTATAATCAGCTATGTGACGATGATTTTATTTTATAAACACCTTAGTGATAGTATTTTATATTCATTACTGGTTATTCATTATTTAGGAATCTTTTATTTTGTCTATAGTGTCAATCCTATGAATAGTTTGTTTTTCTTCTATAGTGCATTCGCCTTACCTTTTATTTTTAATGTTCGTGTTGTATCAAAAGAATTTATAACCTTTTTAATAGCTATGATAAGTTGCTTAATACTAACTTATATATTTAATCCAACATTTGTGGTTCCATTAAGTGCATTTTATTTGGTTATATTAATTGTTGCTGTAGGTAATTTTAAAAATAGAGACGAACGAATTATGAAAGCTAAACTTGATGAAAAGAATAAGTATATTAATGTATTAATAGCTCAACAAGAGCGTAATAGAATAAGTCAAGATCTTCATGATACATTAGGACATGTATTTGCTAGTCTTACTTTGAAGTCTGAATTAGCTGTTAAACTCATAGATACTTATCCAGAAAAAGCAAAAAATGAAATGCAGGCAATAAATCAACTTTCAACAGAAACCTTAAATAAAGTTAGACTCATTATTGATGATTTGAAGATACAATCTTTTGAAGATGAAATTTCATCATTGGAAAACTTATTGCAAAATGCTAATCTAGATTTTAAATTTAACAATAAAAGTGCGGCTAAATCATTAAACCCAGCGAAACAATCAATATTATCTATGATTTTTAGAGAAGCAATTAATAATGTTATTAAACATGCACATGCGACTGAAGTAAAAGGTGAATTGGAGGTACATGAGCATCAAATCATTTTAAAAATTAAAGATAATGGTGTGGGAATAGAAAATGAGAATGCTTCAAATTTGAAAAGTATTAAAAAACGTGTAGATTATTTAAATGGTAAATTAATTGTACAATCAAATAATGGAACACTTATTATTGTTGAAATACCTAGAGGTGATTTATTATGATATCGCTTGTCATAACTGAGGATCAATTGATGTTAAGAAAAGCTATGGTACAACTGATAGAAATGCATGAAGAAATGAATGTACTAAAAGATTTTGAAAATGGTGTAGAAGCACTCGAGTTTATTGAAAATAATGAACCCAATGTAGCCATTTTAGATATTGAAATTCCGGGTATAACAGGCTTGGAAATCTTATCTTATGTAAGAAAAAAACAACTCAATACAAGAATAATCATAGTGACTACATTTAAACGTCCAGGTTATTTTGAAAAAGCCGTAGCAAATGATGTTGATGCTTATGTACTAAAAGAGCGTTCAATTGATGATTTAATTAAAACTATTTATAAAGTGACAAAGGGTGAGAAGGAATATAGCCCTTCGCTCATGACGTCATTGTTTACTGAATCGAATCCATTAACTCATAAAGAACAAGTTGTTTTAAGAGAAATAGGCAATGGATTAAGTAGCAAAGAGATTGCTAACAAATTGTATTTATCAAACGGGACCGTGCGTAACTATACGAGTACTATTATAGACAAAATGAATTCAGATCATCGTTTCGAGGCATGGAAAAAAGCAAATGAAAAGGGTTGGATTTAATTAATAAGAGTCCACCATTCATAATTGAGGCAGACTCTATAAAATTAAATCAATCTAACAATTATCATTACTATAAAGTTTTGATAAATAAAACTTTGTAGTGAGACAAAGTTACTGAGTGTATGATGTTTAATTTTAAACTATATATACTAAATATTATCCTATTTTAATTCTTTTTTTTACGACGAAATGATTGAATTAGGTAGACGATAAAACCAACGAACATACCTAAAAATACTGACCCCACTAAACTCACGATTAAGGGTAGTTTAAAGACAATTTGTAGTACGACACCAACAATTATTGCTACTATGACGGCAATGATTGTTATTTTATTTTCATTAGACGTATCCATTTCTTTCACTCCTAACATCATGTATTATATCATGCTCTTATAATTTGGAAAGCGAGATTGTAATTATATAAATTTGATTACTTGTAATAGTATGAAATCATTTGACGTTGGATCAAATTTTCTTTAGTATTAATCGGGATATTAAGTGAAATAAGGTGACATTATTGAAATCTAAGAAAATGTCATCGCTTTTTGTAGTAGCGATGATAGGAATACTTGTTATTATTTTTCAGTTTGTAAACCATTCTGGACCGTTTAGTGGTTCAGAATCTCAACATCAATCAGAAAAATCTAATTTAAATGGTAAAGACAAAGTATATGTGAAACGAGTTGTAGATGGTGATACATTTGTTGCTCAAAAAAATGGAGAGGAAATTAAAGTCAGATTAATTGGTGTAGATACGCCAGAGACTGTTAAGCCTAATACGCCAGTTCAACCCTATGGTAAACAAGCATCTAATTATACGAAGAAGTATCTCACGCATCAAAATGTTTATTTAGAATATGATAAAGAAAAAACTGATAGGTATGGTCGTACTTTGGCGTACGTATGGTTAAAAAATGGAGATATGTTTAACGAATCATTGGTGAAAAAAGGTCTAGCCAGAGAAAAGTATTTTTCTCCAAACGGAAAATATAGGGATACCTTCGTAAACGCTCAAGAAGAGGCAAAAAAGAGAAATTTAAATATTTGGAGCTAGTAGCGATAATTTAGAGTCTGATATTGATTGGAAATATAAAATTCATTTGTTATATCAATAAGTAGAAACTAAGTTGGACCATTTTGTTTTGCAGCGTTTTCTTATTCTAGCTAAAGAGATTAGAATAAAAAAAGAGTGATATTTAGTAGATTTCAACTACGTTTCTGACTAGTGTTTCAATAAAGTAGAAATTAGGATATCTACTTCTTAGTCTAGTGAAAAACATTATGTTTTAAAAAGATTTCTAATGTAAACTGATACGGTTTATAATTAAGTTTATTTATTCATGAAATAATTGCTATAAGTGTTGTCATATAAATGTGTGCTATGACTACTGAATCGTATTAAAACGTTAAAATTAAAAATATATATGACAACATTGTTGATAATAGATAATTTAATAAGTTGGAATGTAAAATTACAATTTAAGCTATTTTAAAATTCAAATTGGGATGAGATTTCTTATTAGAAGAAACGTTTGCAGTTAAAGAAATTTGATGTGAAACTTGTTGATAGATTTACGAAAGTTATTTTGAGTTTTATTTGTATGTCGGTTTGAAACGTAACTAAAGTCAAAAGAGAACTAGGATTTGTGCTAATGGCACTTAATATAAGAAAAGTAACAGCTCAACGAGCTAAAAATAATCAAAAAAATAATAAAAAAAGACAATTTCTATATTATTTCAATAGAAATTGTCTTTTTTTATTTATCTTGGAACTTTATGTCCCAGCCTCT
>NZ_JBRIKK010000029.1:0-14119 GCF_052976705.1 Staphylococcus sp. MSU001 | reverse complement strand
TGGCGTTAGCGTATTAGGTAAAATCTTCGGTTTCTAATACATGATTAATTATTGGCCAGAGCGAATGCTCTGGTCTTTTTTTGTGCCATTTTATTTGTTACTATTTTATTAAAAAAAAGATTGTTAATAAATAGGAGATTTGAATATGAAATTCAAAAATATATTATTTGATTTCGACGATACATTAGTGGATTTTTATGATGCTGAGAAAAAAGCGTTTTATAATTTAGCGCAGAAATATAATCATCAGCCAAGTCAACAGGATTTCGAACATTTTAGGAAAGTGAACCAAGCACATTGGGAAGCATTTCAACAAAATAAATTGACTAAAGATGAAGTGCTGTCACAACGATTTATTAATTATTTTAATGACTATCATATTCATGTAAATGGAAAAGAAGCTGATGAGTGCTTTAGAGATGAATTAGCAAAGGCACCAGTCAAATTATTTGATCATACATTAGAAGTTATACAACAATTAAAATTAAATCATTCTCTATTTATAGTAACCAATGGTGTAACAGAAACACAGCTACGACGAATTGCTCAGACACAATTTAATGAAATATTTCAAGACGTCTTTATATCTGAACAAGCTGGATTTCAAAAACCGATGACAGAGTTCTTCGATTTTGTGTTTGAACATATCGGAGAGAATAACAGGAATCAAACTCTAATTGTGGGAGATTCTTTAACGTCTGATATTTTAGGTGGTAAAAATGCTAATATATCAACATGTTGGTTTAATAACAGACAAAAAGAGAACCATACGTCTATTCAACCGGATTATATCATTAATGACTTATCAGAAATGATTCACATTGTTGAGTGAATAGGAGAGATAAAGACAATTGAAGAAGTATAAGTTGAGCCAACGCTTGTAAAATTTATCACTACAAGTGTTGGCTCAGTTTAATTGATATATTATTGTTACGACATTATGGATTCCATATTAGGATGTCGTGCCCTTCAGGATTTTTGGTTGCTACATCTTTAAAACCTTGTTTTAAAAAGAACGCTTTTGAGTTATTTCTAGCAATAGCTTTAATTGGTTTTTTATTTTCTTTAGCAAAGTTTAATAGTTGCTTAGCATATCCACGTCTTTGGTAAGTATCTAATACTTCTAATTTCCAAAGTAGAATATAGTCATTGCTATTAGGAAAATAAGTTTCTTCTACTTCCCCTTTATCAAGTAATGCCATTCTCGCAACTAATTTATTACCAACAAAAATTCCATAAAAAGGAGAATCGGAACTTGCATCAATCATTTGTCCCTTTAACTCCTCAATCATATATAGGTTCTTGTTACCAAATTCTCTGAAATCAGCGAAAAGCTCATCAGTTTTGTAATTGATTTGTAAATGTTTAACTTCACCCATATCGTTTCCCCCTTTGTTTCTTTATTTTATTATACCCTCTTTAAAATGCTTTTTCATTTAATAATCATACTTGGTTGTTTTGTCAAAAATTTAGATAAATTAATGTATAAGCCGTTAAATTGTCAATAAGAAATATAATCTTTATACTATATGAGGAATAGTGATAATGAAGGAGTAAAAACATGAAGTGTAATACGTTAAAGTTAACTGAACAGGATCAGTTCATTAATAAAATAAAAAATAGTGAATCTCAAATTACATCTTTTTATGAATATGATGCAGCGCAAAAAGAAAGCTTTGATAGAAGATTAAAAACACCTAATAACGGAAGGGAATTTCATTTATCACGAGTGATTAAATCTTACATGAATGAATTAAATTTAACACATCAGCAACTGAATAACATAGATGCTTTAGCTGATGGTGCAAAAGTAGTGATTGGTGGACAACAAGCTGGTCTTTTTGGGGGTCCACTGTATACGTTTCATAAGATTTTCTCAATTATAACTTTAAGTCGTCAACTTTCTGAGGAATACGATACGCCTATTGTACCTGTGTTTTGGATTGCTGGTGAGGACCATGATTTTGAAGAGGTAAATCATACGTATGCATTCAATAATAAAGAAACTACTTTGAAAAAAGTAAAGTATCATACGATGACACCACCAGATAGTAATGTTTCAAGATATACTCCTGATAAGAACGAATTAAAAGCATCATTAAATCACTTTTTTAAAGAAATAAAGGAAACTGTACATACTCAAGATGTTTATCAAATGTGCGTCAATATTATTAATCAATATGATTCATGGACTGATATTTTTAAGGGATTGATACATGAAGTGTTTAAGGATTATGGCATTCTACTCATTGATGCTCAATACCCTGAATTAAGACAGATGGAGAAACCGTTGTTTAAAGAGATATTAGAAAAGAGGGATCAAGTCGATCAATCTTTTCGTGAAACTCAGATACGAACAACTCAACAACAACTTCCATCAATGATACAAACAGAGACAAACACGCATTTGTTTATCCATGAAGACGGAATGAGACAGCTTTTAAATTTTGATGGCACTTATTTTAAACTGAATAAAACTGAGAAACGTTACACGAAACAAAATTTATTAGATATCATAGAAAGAGAGCCTGAAAGAATTTCTAATAATGTTGTTACACGTCCAGTTGTAGAGGAATGGTTGTTTAACACAGTAGCATTTATCGGAGGTCCAAGCGAAATCAAATATTGGGCAGAATTAAAAGGTGTCTTCGATACGTTAAATGTAGAAATGCCTATTGTTATGCCAAGATTAAGAATCACGTATTTATATGCTAGAACTAAAAAGTTATTAAAACAATATAATTTATCAATAGAGTCTGTCATTGCAAATGGAGTAGAACAGGAACGTCAACGTTTTGTTCGTGAAAAAGCGTCAAATAATTTTATAAATGAAGTAGAAGAAATGAAAACTCAGCAACAAGAACTTTATAATAATTTATTAACTTATGTGGAAAATAACTATGACAACCAACTTCTTTTAGAAAAAAATAATCAAATTCATCTCAATCAATACGATTATTTAATCAAACGATACCTACTGAATATTGAAAGAGAAAATGATATAAGTATGCGACAGTTTAGAGAAATCAGTGAAACACTCCATCCAATGGGTGGTCTACAAGAAAGAGTTTGGAATCCACTTCAAATTATGAATGATTTTGGGATAGATGTGTTCAGTCCCTCCACCTATCCACCACTTTCTTACTCGTTTGATCATTTGATTATAAAACCTTGATATGACAGTGTTTTTACCCGTTTTATCTTAAAGATAAAACGGGTTTTTTTGTGTTTGAGCAAATTATTTGCACCTTTTTTGTATAATTAGTGGAGGATAGTGGGGAGATGTGGTAAATTATAAATAAGGTGAGGTGATAAAAATGTTCATGGGAGAATTCGATCATCAATTGGATACAAAAGGACGTATGATTATACCGTCCAAGTTTCGTTATGATCTAAATGAACGTTTTATTATCACAAGAGGCCTTGATAAATGTTTATTTGGTTACACTCTAGAAGAGTGGCAGCAAATTGAAGAGAAGATGAAAACCTTACCTATGACAAAAAAAGACGCGCGTAAATTTATGCGTATGTTCTTCTCAGGTGCTGTAGAAGTAGAATTAGATAAACAAGGGCGTATTAATATTCCGCAAAATTTAAGAAAATACGCCAATTTAAGTAAGGAATGTACAGTAATTGGTGTTTCAAATCGTATTGAGATTTGGGACAGAGAAACTTGGAATGATTTCTATGATGAATCTGAAGAAAGTTTCGAAGACATTGCTGAAGATTTAATAGATTTTGATTTTTAAATGGAGGAATTTAAATGTTTCATCATGTGAGCGTCATGTTAAACGAAACCATTGATTATTTAAATATTAAAGAAGATGGTGTGTATGTTGACTGTACGTTAGGTGGAGCAGGACATGCCCTCTATTTACTTAATCAATTAAATGATAAAGGTAGACTTATTGCGATTGATCAAGATTTAACAGCCATAGAAAATGCGAAAGAAGTTTTAAAAGAACATTTGCACAAAGTCACTTTTGTTCATAACAACTTTCGAGAATTAACAAATATTTTAAATGAATTAGAAATTGATAAAGTAGATGGTATTTATTATGACTTAGGTGTTTCAAGTCCTCAATTGGATGTGCCTGAAAGAGGTTTCAGTTATCACAATGATGCGAAACTTGATATGCGAATGGATCAAACACAATCACTTTCTGCATATGAAGTAGTTAATCAATGGTCTTATGAAGCATTAGTTAAGATTTTCTATCGTTACGGCGAAGAGAAATTTTCTAAACAAATTGCACGTAGAATTGAAGCCCACCGAGAACAACAACCGATTGAAACAACTTTAGAACTAGTTGATGTCATTAAAGAAGGCATACCAGCGAAAGCAAGACGGAAAGGGGGACATCCTGCAAAACGCGTGTTCCAAGCTATTCGAATTGCTGTGAATGATGAGTTGTCAGCTTTTGAAGATTCAGTTGAGCAAGCCATTGAATGTGTGAAGGTCGGAGGTAGAATATCAGTAATTACTTTCCACTCTTTGGAAGATCGTTTGTGTAAACAAATTTTCCAAGAGTTTGAGAAAGGTCCAGATGTACCAAGAGGTCTACCTGTTATTCCTGAAGCATATACACCTAAGTTAAAACGAGTGAATCGCAAACCGATTACCGCTACTGATGACGATTTAAACGAAAACAATCGAGCACGTAGCGCCAAGTTACGCGTAGCAGAAATATTAAAATAAGGAGTAAGTATAATGGCTGTAGAAAAAATTTATCAACCTTATGATGAAGCGACACAAACCAGTATCCCACAAAGACAACCACAATCGAGTCCTGAAAAACAAACCGTTAAAAGAAAAGTTGTTGTTCAACTTACTAGATTTGAAAAAATTTTATACATAGCATTAATAACTGTAATTGCTCTAATAAGTATTTATATGCTATCTTTAAAAATGGATGCGTACGATACGCGAGGAAAAATTGCAGATTTGGATCAAAAAATAGAGAAACAATCTAGTGAAAACAGCGCATTAAAGTCTGAAATTAAGAAAAATTCTTCATATGAACGCATTTACGACAAGGCTAAGAAGCAGGGCATGAGCCTAGAGAACGACAATGTAAAGGTAGTGCGTAATAATGGCGAAGCGAAAAATTAAAATTAAAAAAAATAAAATAGGAGCAGTCCTACTTGTTGGTTTATTCGGACTGCTCTTTTTTATATTGGTGCTAAGGTTTTCTTATATAATGATTACTGGCCACTCCAATGGTCAAGATTTAATTATGAAAGCCAATGAGAAATATTTAGTCAAAAATTCTCAACAACCAGAACGAGGTAAGATTTATGATCGTAATGGTAAAGTTTTAGCAGAAGATGTAGAAAGATATAAACTTGTTGCAGTTGTGGATAAAAAAGCAAGTAAAGAAAGTAAAAAGCCTCGACACGTGGTTGATAAAAAAAAGACAGCAAAAAAATTAGCTGAAATCATAGATATGGATGCTGATGAAATAGAAAAACGACTTAATAATAAGAAAGCCTTTCAAATCGAATTTGGTCAGAAAGGTACTAATTTAACTTATCAAGAAAAAGAAAAAATAGAGAAAATGAAATTACCTGGTATAGCACTTTACCCAGAAACTGAGCGCTTTTATCCTAATGGTAATTTTGCTTCTCATTTAATAGGGATGGCACAGAAAGATCCTGATACTGGTGAATTAAATGGTGCATTAGGTGTTGAAAAAATATTTAATAGTTATTTAAATGGATCAAGAGGTGCACTTAAATATATTCATGATATATGGGGCTACATTGCACCTAATACGAAGAAAGAGCAACAACCTAAACGTGGAGACGATGTACACTTAACAATTGATTCTAATATCCAAGTCTTTGTGGAAGAAGCGCTTGATGACATGGTTGAACGTTATGCTCCAAAAGATTTATTTGCAGTAGTAATGGACGCAAAAACTGGTGAAATACTTGCATATAGCCAACGTCCGACTTTTAATCCTGAAACAGGTAAAGATTTTGGCAAAAAGTGGGCGAACGATTTATATCAAAATACATATGAACCGGGCTCTACTTTTAAAACATACGGCTTAGCTGCAGCAATTCAAGAAGGTAAGTTCAAACCGGATGAAAAGTATAAATCAGGTCATAGAAATATTATGGGCTCTGAAATTTCCGATTGGAATAAAACTGGTTGGGGACGTATACCCATGTCGTTAGGTTTTACTTATTCATCAAATACATTGATGATGCACTTACAAGATTTGGTTGGTGCTGATAAAATGAAATCTTGGTATGAACGCTTTGGATTTGGCAAAAAAACGGGTGGTATGTTTGATGGAGAAGCTGCAGGTAATATTGGTTGGGCAAATGAATTACAACAAAAAACGTCAGCATTTGGTCAATCAACAACTGTTACTCCTGCTCAAATGATTCAAGCACAATCGGCATTCTTTAATAAAGGAAATATGCTTAAACCATGGTTTGTAAGTAGTATCGATAATCCAATAACTAAAAAGAATTATTACTCTGGTAAAAAAGAGTTTGCTGGTAAACCAGTAACGCAAGAAACAGCCAATAAAGTTGAAGAAGAACTTGATAAAGTAGTAAATAGTAAGAAGAGTCATGCCATGAATTATCGCGTAAAAGGTTATGATATTGAAGGTAAGACAGGAACAGCACAAGTAGCTGATTCAAATGGAGGCGGTTATGTTAAAGGTGAAAATCCTTACTTTGTAAGTTTCATGGGGGATGCACCTAAGAAAGATCCTAAAGTCATTGTCTATGCAGGTATGAGTCTTGCTCAAAAAAATGATCAAGAAGCATATGAAATGGGTGTGAGCAAAGCATTTAAACCAATTATGGAGAATACGCTGAAATATTTAAATGTTGGAAAATCTAGTGATACTTCATCAAAAACTGACTATAGTAAAGTGCCTAACGTGCAAGGAGATGAAGTTCAAAAAGCAGAGGATAGCGTCAATGCTCAATCTCTTAAACCTATTACGATTGGTAATGGCAAACAAATTAAACAACAATCAGTTAAGTCAGGTACCAAAGTCCTACCGCACAGTAAAGTAATGTTAATGACAGACGGGGAATTAACAATGCCGGATATGACCGGATGGACAAAGGAAGATGTACTTGCTTTTGAAGATTTAACGAAAATTAAAGTTTCTACTAAAGGTAATGGATTTGTCACGAATCAAAGTATCTCAAAAGGTCAAATCATTAAAAATAAAGATAAGATAGAAGTGTCATTATCTGCTGAAGATACGGATGATGACCAAGAGAAAACTGATGAGGACTCTTCGGATAAAAAATCAAAGAAAGATAAAGTTGATGAGGATAATTCAAATGCGTCTTCATCAAGTAAGAATGAAAAGTCGAACGCCGACTCGAAAAATGATTCTGATGACAGCACAAATGAAACATCAGGTTCTGAGAGAAATAATTAATTTAAGAGAACTTGATATCAACAACAGGTTGGGATTAACATTTTAGGGATTAGCTCACGAATGGTCCCAACCTTATTTAATAAATAGATAATGTCGTATATTAAAATAAAACAAAAACTGATAAAATATTAAAGGTTATTTACAAATAAAAAGAACTAAAATTAGAAAGTGAAGAAAAGGAGATTTATATGATCTTTATATACGCGATCATCGCATTACTGATAACATTTATTTTAGTCCCAATACTTATTCCAACATTGAAACGTATGAAATTTGGACAAAGTATCCGTGAAGAAGGGCCTCAAAGCCATATGAAAAAAACAGGTACACCTACTATGGGTGGGCTTACATTTTTAATTAGTATTATAATTACCTCCATCATTGCAATTATCTTTGTAGACCATTCCAATCCTATTATTTTGTTACTATTTGTAACAATCGGTTTTGGTCTTATTGGATTTATTGATGACTATATTATTGTAGTTAAAAAGAATAACCAAGGATTAACTAGTAAACAAAAGTTTCTAGCACAAATAATTATTGCAGTTATATTTTTTGTGCTAAGTGATGTTTTTCACCTTGTACATTTTACGACAGATTTGCATATTCCATTTGTGAATTTTGATATTCCGTTGTCATTTGCTTATGTGATATTTATTGTCTTTTGGCAAGTTGGTTTCTCAAATGCTGTAAACTTAACAGATGGCTTAGATGGATTGGCAACTGGTTTGTCAATAATAGGTTTTGCTATGTATGCTGTAATGAGTTACATGTTAGATTCACCGGCTATTGGCATATTTTGTATTATAATGATTTTCGCTTTACTAGGTTTCTTACCTTACAATTTAAATCCAGCGAAAGTTTTCATGGGAGACACAGGAAGTCTTGCTTTAGGTGGTATTTTTGCGACGATTTCAATCATGTTGAATCAAGAATTATCATTAATATTAATTGGTTTTGTGTTTGTAGTTGAGACATTATCTGTAATGTTACAAGTAGCCTCATATAAATTAACGAAGAAACGTATTTTCAAGATGAGTCCTATACATCACCACTTTGAATTAAGTGGTTGGGGTGAATGGAAGGTAGTAACAGTATTTTGGACGGTAGGTTTAATTACAGGATTAATAGGTTTATGGATTGGAGTGCATTAAATTGCTAAATTACACTGAATTAGAAAATAAAAATGTTTTAGTAGTAGGCTTAGCAAAAAGTGGATATGAAGCGGCGAAACTTCTCCTTAAATTAGGTGCTAACGTTAAAGTCAATGATGGAAAGGATCTTTCACAGGATGCACATGCTAAAGATTTAGAATCTATGGGCATTGAGGTAATTAGCGGTAGTCATCCTTTTTCTTTATTAGATGATAATCCCATCATTGTGAAAAATCCAGGTATTCCATATACTGTATCAATTATTGAAGAAGCAGCAAAAAGAGGGCTTAAAATCTTAACAGAGGTTGAACTTAGCTATTTAATTTCTGAGGCACCAATCATAGCAGTTACTGGAACTAACGGTAAAACAACTGTCACTTCACTAATCGGTGATATGTTCCAAAAAAGCGTGTTAACTGGACGGCTTTCTGGAAATATTGGTTATGTAGCCTCAAACGTTGCACAAGAAGTTAAATCAGATGAGTATTTAATAACAGAATTATCATCTTTTCAATTATTAGGTATTGAGAAATATAAACCACATATCGCTATCATTACAAATATTTATTCTGCACATTTGGATTACCATGAAACGTTAGAGAACTATCAAAATGCTAAAAAGCAAATATATAAAAATCAAACTAAAGATGATTATCTTATTTGTAATTATCACCAAAGACACCTAATTGAATCAGAAAATCTAGAAGCAAAAACATTTTATTTTTCAACACAGCAAGAAGTTGATGGGATATACATTAAAGATGGTTTCATCGTTTTTAACGGCATTCGCATTATTAACACTAAAGACTTAGTACTACCGGGAGAACATAACCTGGAAAATATTTTAGCAGCTGTATTAGCATCGATCATTGCTGGTGTGCCAGTCAAAGCTATTGTAGATAGTCTTGTTACTTTTTCTGGTATTGATCATAGACTTCAGTATATTGGTACAAATCGCACAAATAAATATTATAATGATTCAAAAGCAACTAATACTTTAGCTACTCAATTTGCGCTTAACTCTTTTGATCAACCAATTATTTGGTTGTGTGGTGGATTAGATCGTGGTAATGAATTCGATGAACTTATTCCTTATATGGAAAATGTACGTGTGATGGTTGTTTTTGGAGAAACACAAGATAAATTTGCTAAATTGGGAAATAGTCAAGGTAAGTATGTGATTAAAGCAACAGACGTAGAGGATGCTGTTGATAAAATTCAAGATATAGTCGAGCCCAATGATGTTGTTTTATTATCGCCAGCTTGTGCAAGTTGGGATCAGTATCATACATTTGAAGAACGTGGTGAGAAGTTTATCGATAGATTCCGAGCGCACTTGCCATCATACTAAGGAGTGTGAATGCTCATGGAAGAGAATAAAAATCAACCTAATAATGAGAATATGTCGAATAAAGACGATAATACAATCCATTTGAATGATAGTCAAAGTAATGAAGACTTAGAGCTTTTTAGACGGAATAAAAACGCTCGCCAACGCAGAAGACGTCGCATAGATAACCAAAGTAAAGAAAAAGATGCTACGTCTACACAATCACAGTTAGAAACTAAACCAATGGATAAATTTATTGATAATCACAAGTCGCATAATCAAGATATAGAAATAAAAAGTGATTTAATTGAGGATAATGTTAATGATGAAGATGACAATCAAAAATATAATAATAATAAATTAAATAATCGTAGTGTTCAACAAACAAGCGAAACGCGTCAAAGTAATGTAGACGAAGAGGAATTTCTAGCTGATCATCAGAGCGAAAAACAAACTAAAGACTCTCGTCATTCTAAAAAACATAAATTACTAAGTAAATTTACTTCTAAAAAAGAAAATGAAACATTTACATCGTTCAATAGTAATGAGAAGGTAACTCAAATTAAACCGCTTAGTTTAGAAGAAAAAAGAGCCATAAGACGTAAAAAGCAAAAAAGAATCCAATATACAATTATCACACTACTCATTCTTATCATTGTTCTCATTTTACTCTATATGTTTACACCACTAAGTAAAATATCAAATGTAAATATTAAAGGTAATAACAACGTAAGTACGAGTAAAATAAAGAAAGAACTTAACGTTACTTCACGTTCACGAATGTATACTTTTAGTAAAAATAAAGCGATTAGGAACTTAAAACAGAATCCTTTAATCAAAGAAGTTGATATTCATAAACAATTACCAAACACGTTAACTGTTAACGTGACTGAGTACCAAATTGTTGGTTTAGAAAAAAATAAAGATAAATATGTGCCAATTATAGAAGATGGTAAAGAATTAACAGAATACAAAGATGAAGTTTCACATGATGGACCTATCATTGATGGGTTCAAAGGAGACAAAAAAACACGAATTATAAAAGCTTTATCTGAAATGTCACCTAAAGTGAGAAACTTAATAGCAGAGGTGAGTTACGCACCAACTAAAAATAAACAAAGTCGCATAAAGATTTTTACCAAAGATAATATGCAAGTCATTGGTGACATTACAACGATTGCAGACAAAATGCAATATTATCCTCAAATGTCACAATCATTAAGCAGAGATGATTCTGGCGAACTTAAGACAAATGGGTATATTGATTTATCGGTTGGAGCGTCATTTATTCCTTATCAAGGTTCATCAACTGTTCAATCGGGTACTGAACAAAATGTAACCAAGTCAACACAAGAAGAAAATGATGCAAAAGAAGAACTTCAAAATGTGTTGAATAAAATTAATAAACAATCTAAAGAAAATAATTAAAAAATTTCGATAATAGTATGTGTTTATAGTTCACAAGCTATTCAACGTATTGTACACTAAACATAGTGTACTTAAATAGTATAATTTGTCAGGAGGTGCCTATCTATGGAGGAACATTACTATGTGAGCATAGATATAGGTTCATCAAGCGTAAAAACAATAGTAGGCGAAAAATTTCACAACGGAATTAATGTGATAGGTACAGGGCAAACCTACACAAGTGGTATCAAGAATGGTTTAATTGATGATTTTGATATTGCAAGACAAGCAATTAAAGATACAATTAAGAAGGCTTCAATTGCCTCTGGTGTAGATATAAAAGATGTATTTTTAAAACTACCTATCATCGGTACCGAAGTATATGATGAATCAAATGAAATTGAATTTTACGAGGATACTGAAATTGATGGCACGCATATTGAATCAGTTTTAGAAGGTATCCGGGATAAAAATGATGTGCCTGAAACTGAAGTGATAAATGTATTCCCAATTCGTTTTGTAGTTGACAAGGACAATGAAGTTTCAGATCCAAAAGAATTAATTGCAAGACATTCATTAAAAGTAGATGCAGGTGTCATCGCAATCCAAAAATCTATTTTAATCAATATGATTAAATGTGTTGAGGCATGTGGTGTTGACGTGTTAGATGTTTATTCTGATGCGTATAATTATGGTTCTATTCTTACACCAACGGAGAAAGAATTAGGCGCTTGTGTCATTGATATCGGTGAAGATTTAACGCAAGTTGCTTTCTATGAACGAGGAGAACTTGTAGATGCTGAATCTATAGAAATGGCCGGTCGAGACATTACGGATGATATTGCTCAAGGACTAAATACTACATATGACACAGCTGAAAAGGTAAAACATCAATATGGTCATGCATTTTATGACTCTGCTTCAGATCAAGATGTCTTTTCAGTAGATCAAGTTGATTCAGATGAACATGTTCAATATACTCAAAAAGATTTAAGTGACTTTATTGAACAAAGAGTCGAAGATATATTCTTTGAAGTCTTTGACGTTTTACAAGAGCTAGGGCTTACAAAAGTAAACGGAGGATTTGTAGTTACTGGCGGATCTGCAAATTTACTAGGTGTAAAAGAATTACTACAAGATATGGTTAGTGAAAAAGTGAGAATTCATACACCGTCACAAATGGGTATCAGAAAACCGGAATTTTCTTCTGCTATTTCTACAATTTCTAGTAGTATCGCTTTTGACGAGTTATTAGATTATGTTACAATTAGTTATCAAGATAATGAAGAATTTGAAGAAGAAGTTATCGAATCTGATAAAGATACTGAAACAAAATCAAGCGGTTTTGATTGGTTTAAGCGTAAATCAAACAAAAAAGAAAATGACGAGGTAGCTCCAGAAGCGCCTCGTGAAGAGTCTTATGAAGACCGTGAAAATCATCTAGAAGATGAACAACAAACAGAAGGCAAAGCCAAAGAAGAAAGCAAGTTTAAAAAATTAATGAAATCTCTATTTGAATGATTATTGGCCATAAAGACTAGGAGGAAAATTAAATGTTAGAATTTGAACAAGGATTTAATCATTTAGCCACATTGAAAGTCATCGGTGTAGGTGGCGGCGGAAATAATGCCGTTAACCGAATGATTGACCATGGTATGAATAATGTGGAATTTATTGCTATCAACACTGATGGACAAGCTTTAAACTTATCAAAAGCTGAATCAAAAATTCAAATTGGTGAAAAATTAACACGTGGATTAGGTGCTGGTGCTAATCCTGAAATTGGAAAGAAAGCAGCAGAAGAATCAAGAGAACAAATTGAAGATGCTATCCAAGGTGCTGATATGGTATTCGTAACTGCTGGTATGGGTGGCGGTACTGGAACAGGTGCTGCGCCGGTTGTTGCTAAAATTGCAAAAGAAATGGGTGCTTTAACTGTAGGTGTTGTTACGCGTCCATTCGGTTTCGAAGGTCGTAAGCGCCAAACACAAGCGGCAGCTGGTGTAGAATCTATGAAAGCAGCAGTGGATACATTAATTGTTATTCCAAATGATCGCTTATTAGATATCGTTGACAAATCTACGCCGATGATGGAAGCATTTAAAGAAGCGGATAATGTATTACGTCAAGGTGTACAAGGTATTTCAGATTTAATTGCAGTATCAGGTGAAGTGAACTTAGACTTTGCAGACGTTAAAACAATTATGTCTAATCAAGGTTCTGCGTTAATGGGTATCGGTGTGTCATCTGGTGAAAACAGAGCAGTCGAAGCCGCTAAAAAAGCAATTTCATCTCCATTATTAGAAACATCAATTGTAGGTGCTCAAGGTGTACTTATGAACATTACAGGTGGAGAATCACTCTCTTTATTTGAAGCACAAGAAGCTGCTGATATTGTTCAAGATGCTGCAGATGAAGATGTGAATATGATTTTCGGTACAGTTATTAACCCAGAGCTCCAAGATGAAATTGTAGTTACTGTTATCGCAACTGGTTTTGAAGATAAACCTTCTTCACAAGGTCGTAAAGCTACAAGTACTGGTTTTGGTTCAAGTGTAAATAGTAGTTCTAATCATCAATCTGGTGCTAGTGCTAAAGAAGATTCATTCTCTGCACACACTTCTCATTCACAATCAAGTGAAAGTGTAAGTGAAAGAAGCCACACTACTAAAGATGATGATATTCCTAGCTTTATTAGAAATAGAGAAGAAAGACGTTCTAGAAGAACTAGACGCTAATCGTCAGTATATATAATCACTGTATTTTAAATAGCCTGAGACATTTTATAGTCTCAGGCATTTTTTTCG
>NZ_JBRIKK010000028.1:0-15315 GCF_052976705.1 Staphylococcus sp. MSU001 | reverse complement strand
AGTAATGAAAGTAAGAATGAAATAAGTGAAATAGTTAAACAGCCTAACATACAGCCGCATCCTGAATGAGTGCAACTATAAGAATAAGTTTGATTAAAAGTTTTTAAATTTTGATTATTTTGAGATGAATTTTTATTAAAATAATCATCTCTTTTATATCTATCATCACTCGGATCTATAACTTCGATTTTTTCGTCAGAATGATTATAATTTGACATTGTTTTACCTCACTCTAGTTTTATTCATATTTAAATTATAGTTAATCATAACAACTAAATAAAACAAATGTATGAATAAAATTTAATTTGGGTAGAGTAATTTAAATAGCGAAGATTAATTAAATTACTATACAAGAATGAGGCCTATACTTTGTTTGTAATCGTTTTCCTGCAAACTTTTATAATTTAACTTAGAAAATGAGTGAATTCACTTGCAATTTATAATACGTAATAGTAGTATTGCAAGTGTAAAGAGGTTAGATTTTGTCCCAGGCGGGACTTAAAAAGTCAAAGCTTAGTTATGATTGCCTCTCAGGTACCTTTGTTACAAAGATATAAGGAGGAAGGTAGTAGTGAAAGACTTAATTAAAGTTCAACAAAAGCTTATACCTGATCTTATTGATAAGATGTATAGACGCTTTTATATTTTATCTACTATCTCTCAAAATCAACCTGTAGGAAGACGAAGTCTAAGTGAACATATGGATATGACTGAGAGAGTATTACGGTCGGAAACAGACATGTTAAAGAAGCAAGAATTAATTCGTGTCAAGCCTACGGGAATGGAAATTACTAATGAAGGTACTGAAGTATTAGCACAACTAGGTGAATACTTTAACGTATACAGCGATGACCATAAATTGGCCAGAGCTATCAAAGATAAATTTCATATTAAAGATGTACATGTCATTCCAGGAGATTCCGATTCTAATCGAACTGTAAAACGTGAAATGGGTCAACAGGCTGGACAACTTTTAGAAGGCATACTTTATGAAGATGCTATTGTATCAGTAACTGGTGGTTCAACAATGGCGTGCGTAAGTGAGTCGATACATTTATTACCGTTTAACGTATTCTTTGTTCCAGCTAGAGGTGGACTTGGAGAAAATGTCGTTTATCAAGCGAATACAATCGCTTCGAGTATGGCCCAACAAGCTGGTGGTTATTACACAACACTCTATGTCCCAGACAACGTGAGTGAGTCAACATACGATACGTTAATGTTGGAACCTTCTGTCATGCATACACTGGATAAAATCAAGCAAGCTAATATAACAATACACGGCATTGGTGATGCGCTGAAGATGGCGCATCGACGTCAATCATCTCAAGATGTGATTGATAACCTTCAACATCATCAAGCCGTTGGAGAAGCTTTTGGATATTATTTTGACGCTCAGGGTCAAATAGTTCATAAGGTCAAAACGATTGGCCTTCAGCTAGAGAATCTTGAGAACAAAGAGTTTATTTTTGCGGTTGCTGGTGGACAATCAAAAGGAGAAGCTATTAAAGCTTATCTTTCAATTGCACCGGAAAACACTGTATTGATTACAGATGAAGCCGCAGCAAAAGTCATTTTACAATAGTAATAAAAAGTTTAATACTTTTTAAATATCATTTTAAAGGAGGCCATTATAATGGCAATTAAAGTAGCAATTAATGGTTTTGGTAGAATTGGTCGTTTAGCATTCAGAAGAATTCAAGATGTAGAAGGTCTTGAAGTAGTTGCAGTTAACGACTTAACAGATGACGATATGTTAGCTCATTTATTAAAATACGATACTATGCAAGGTCGTTTCACTGGAGAAGTTGAAGTTATCGAAGGTGGATTCCGTGTTAACGGTAAAGAAATTAAATCATTCGATGAACCAGATGCTGGTAAATTACCATGGGGCGATTTAGATATCGACGTAGTATTAGAATGTACTGGTTTCTATACTGATAAAGAAAAAGCACAAGCTCACATCGATGCAGGTGCTAAAAAAGTATTAATCTCAGCTCCAGCTAAAGGTGATGTAAAAACAATCGTATTCAACACTAACCATGACACATTAGATGGTTCAGAAACAGTTGTTTCAGGTGCTTCTTGTACTACTAACTCATTAGCACCAGTTGCAAAAGTTTTAAGTGACGAATTCGGTTTAGTTGAAGGTTTCATGACTACAATTCACGCTTACACTGGTGACCAAAATACACAAGACGCACCTCACAGAAAAGGTGACAAACGTCGTGCACGTGCAGCAGCAGAAAATATTATCCCTAACTCAACAGGTGCTGCTAAAGCTATCGGTAAAGTTATTCCAGAAATCGATGGTAAATTAGACGGTGGAGCACAACGTGTTCCAGTTGCTACTGGTTCTTTAACTGAATTAACTGTAGTATTAGACAAACAAGATGTAACTGTTGACCAAGTTAACAGTGCTATGAAACAAGCTTCAGACGAATCATTCGGTTACACTGAAGACGAAATCGTATCTTCTGATATCGTTGGTATGACTTACGGTTCATTATTCGATGCGACTCAAACTCGTGTTATGACTGTTGGAGATCGTCAATTAGTTAAAGTTGCAGCTTGGTACGACAATGAAATGTCTTACACTGCTCAATTAGTACGTACATTAGCTCACTTAGCTGAACTTTCTAAATAATTGAAGCTTAACGGATAAGCACGTTATTTAAAGTTATAGCGTGAAGAGTGTAAAGCTCTTCTATACGTTCATAATTTGACTAGTGCTCTGTACTGTTTAATTAGATATATAAGCTTATGAGTAAGCGGGGAGCACATACGCTTCTCCGCTTATTTTTATATAAAGTTTTCCTATACGAAGGAGGAAATAGATAATGGCTAAAAAAATCGTTTCAGACTTAGATTTAAAAGGTAAAGTTGTTCTTGAGCGCGCTGATTTTAACGTTCCAATTAAAGATGGTGAAATCACTAATGACAACAGAATTGTTCAAGCATTACCAACAATCAAATACATTATTGAACAAGGTGGTAAATTAGTTTTATTCTCTCACTTAGGTAAAGTTAAAGAAGAAAGTGATAAAGAAGGACTTTCACTTAAGCCTGTTGCTGAAAACTTATCTAAGCAATTAGGTAAAGAAGTTATATTCGTTCCTGAAACACGTGGCGAAAAACTTGAAACAGCAATTGAAAACTTAAATGAAGGCGATGTTTTATTAGTTGAAAATACACGTTTCGAAGATTTAGATGGTAAAAAAGAGTCTAAAAATGATCCTGAATTAGGTAAATATTGGGCGTCATTAGGTGATGTATTTGTTAATGATGCATTTGGTACAGCGCACCGTGAACATGCGTCAAACGTAGGTATTTCTACTCATCTAGAAACAGCAGCTGGTTATTTAATGGAAAAAGAAATTAAATTTATTGGTGGCGTAGTGAATGATCCACAAAAACCAGTAGTTGCTATTTTAGGTGGCGCTAAAGTTTCAGATAAAATTAATGTTATCAAAAATTTAGTTAATATCGCAGATAAAATCTTAATCGGTGGCGGTATGGCTTATACGTTTATTAAAGCGCAAGGTAAGGAAATAGGTCTTTCATTATTGGAAGAAGATAAAATTGATTTTGCTAAAGACTTGTTAGAGAATAATGGCGATCAAATAGTATTACCTGTAGATTGTAAAATCGCTAAAGAATTTTCTAATGATGCAAAAATCACAGAAGTATCTATCAATGAAATCCCTTCAGATCAAGAAGCAATGGATATTGGGCCTAAAACAGTAGAATTATTTAATAAAGAATTACAAGGTGCACATACTGTAGTATGGAATGGACCTATGGGTGTATTTGAATTTAGTAATTTTGCTAAAGGTACAATCGGTGTATGTGAGTCTATTGCTAAATTGGAAGACGCTACTACTATTATTGGTGGTGGTGACTCTGCCGCAGCAGCAATTTCATTAGGTTTCGAAGATGACTTCACACATATCTCTACTGGTGGAGGAGCATCATTAGAATACTTAGAAGGTAAAGAATTACCTGGTATAAAAGCTATTAATGATAAATAAGTTTTTAAATACTTTGATGTGGGAATAAAACAACAGAAAGTTATTTTTGCTTTCAATGTTTATTTCGAAATAAGCAAGTATTTGGATAAAAGCTTACAAATTTAACACTAAAAATTAAGGAGTGTAATGAATGAGAACACCAATTATAGCCGGAAACTGGAAAATGAATAAAACAGTTCAAGAAGCTAAAGACTTTGTAAACGAATTACCAACATTACCTGATCCTAAAGAAGTAGAATCAGTTATTTGTGCACCAACAATCCAATTAGACGCTTTAGTAACAGCTGTTAAAGATGGTAAAGCAAAAGGGTTAAAAATTGGAGCACAAAACGCTTACTTTGAAGAAAGCGGTGCTTATACTGGAGAAACTTCACCAGTTGCATTATCTGAATTAGGTGTTAAATATGTAGTGATTGGTCACTCAGAGCGTCGTGACTATTTCCACGAAACTGACGAAGAAGTAAACAAAAAAGCGCATGCTATCTTCAATCACGGTATGACACCTATTATTTGTGTAGGTGAATCTGATGAAGAACGTGAAGCTGGTAAAGCAAATGAAATCGTAGGTAATCAAGTGAAAAAAGCTGTCGAAGGCTTATCAGATGATCAACTTAAAGAAGTTGTTATTGCATATGAACCAATTTGGGCCATCGGTACTGGTAAGTCATCTACATCTGAAGATGCAAATGAAATGTGTGCTCACGTACGTCAAACATTAGCTGACTTATCTAGTCAAGAGGTTGCTGACGCTACACGTATTCAATATGGTGGTAGTGTTAAACCTAATAACATTAAAGAATATATGGCTCAATCAGATATCGATGGTGCTCTAGTAGGTGGCGCATCATTAAAAGTTGAAGATTTCGTACAATTGTTAGAAGGTGCAAAATAATTATGGCAAAACAACCAACTGCCTTAATCATTTTAGATGGTTTTGCAAATCGTGAAAGTGAACATGGCAATGCAGTTAAGCAAGCACATAAACCTAATTTTGATCGATATTTTGAAAAATATCCTACAACACAAATAGAAGCAAGTGGCTTAGATGTAGGTCTACCTGAAGGTCAAATGGGTAACTCTGAAGTAGGACATATGAATATTGGTGCAGGACGTATTGTATATCAAAGTTTAACTCGTATTAATAAATCGATTGAAGACGGAGAATTCTTCGATAACACTGTATTAAATAACGCTGTTAAACATGTTAAAGACAATGGCTCTGCGCTTCATGTATTCGGATTGCTTTCTGATGGTGGTGTACACAGTCATTATAAGCATCTATTTGCTATTTTAGAATTAGCTAAAAAGCAAGGAATAGATAAAGTATATGTCCACGCATTTTTAGATGGTCGTGATGTTGATCAAAAATCAGCTTTGAAATATATTGAGGAAACTGAAGATAAATTTAAAGAATTAGGTGTAGGTCAATTCGCTTCTGTTTCAGGACGTTATTATGCTATGGATCGTGACAAGCGTTGGGATCGTGAGGAACGTGCATATAATGCTATTCGTAACTTTGAAGGTCCTACATTTACTTCAGCTAAAGCAGGCGTTGAAGCTAATTACAAAAATGATGTGACTGATGAATTCGTCGAACCGTTTATAGTTGAGGGCCAAAATGATGGTGTGAACGACGGTGACGCAGTAATCTTCTATAATTTCCGTCCAGATAGAGCGGCTCAACTTTCAGAAATCTTTACTAATAAAGCGTTTGATGGATTTAAAGTTGAACAAGTGAACAACTTATTCTACGCTACATTCACGAAATATAATGACAATGTAGATGCTGAAATTGTATTTGAAAAGGTTGACTTAAATAATACAATCGGTGAAGTTGCTCAAGATAATGGCTTGAAACAATTGCGTATCGCTGAAACTGAAAAGTATCCACATGTAACATACTTTATGAGTGGTGGACGAAATGAAGAGTTTGAAGGAGAACGTCGTAGACTCATCGATTCTCCTAAAGTAGCGACTTATGATTTGAAACCTGAGATGAGTGCATATGAAGTTAAAGATGCATTATTAGAAGAATTAGACAAAGGTGACTTAGATTTAATTCTGTTGAACTTTGCTAACCCAGATATGGTTGGACATAGTGGTATGCTAGAACCAACAATTAAAGCAATCGAAGCAGTAGATGAGTGTCTTGGTGAAGTCGTTGACAAAATTATTGATATGGGTGGTCATGCCATCATCACTGCAGATCACGGTAACTCAGATCAAGTGTTAACTGATGACGACCAACCTATGACGACACACACAACTAATCCTGTTCCAGTTATTGTAACTAAAGACGGTGTTACATTAAGAGAAACTGGACGTTTAGGAGATTTAGCTCCCACATTATTAGATTTATTAAATGTTAAGCAACCATCTGAAATGACAGGTGAATCATTGATTAAACATTAATATAGATGCATTAAGGTTAAGAATTTACAGCAACGTATAGATGTTCAAATTTTCTTGGTTTTATATGTATTATCATTTTATAAAAGTTTAGAAAAAGGCTATAATAGTCATATAATATAATTAAAGGAGATATTAAACATGCCAATTATTACAGATGTTTACGCTCGCGAAGTCTTAGACTCACGTGGTAACCCAACAGTTGAAGTTGAAGTATTAACTGAAAGCGGTGCTTTCGGACGTGCATTAGTACCTTCTGGTGCTTCTACTGGTGAACATGAAGCAGTTGAATTACGTGATGGAGACAAATCACGTTATTTAGGTAAAGGTGTGACTAAAGCGGTAGAAAATGTTAACGAAATGATCGCACCAGAAATCGTTGAAGGTGAATTTTCAGTTTTAGATCAAGTATCTATTGATAAAATGATGATTCAATTAGACGGTACACACAATAAAGGTAAATTAGGTGCAAACGCAATTTTAGGTGTTTCTATTGCCGTAGCTCGTGCAGCTGCTGATTTATTAGGTCAACCATTATATAAATATTTAGGTGGATTCAATGGTAAACAATTACCAGTACCTATGATGAATATTGTTAATGGTGGTTCTCACTCAGATGCACCAATTGCTTTCCAAGAGTTCATGATTTTACCTGTAGGTGCAGAATCATTCAAAGAATCATTACGTTGGGGTGCGGAAATCTTCCATAACCTTAAATCAATCTTAAGTGAACGCGGTTTAGAAACTGCAGTAGGTGATGAAGGTGGTTTCGCTCCTAGATTTGAAGGTACTGAAGACGCTGTTGAAACTATTATTAAAGCTATCGAAAAAGCAGGATACAAACCAGGTGAAGATGTATTCTTAGGATTTGACTGTGCTTCTTCTGAATTCTATGAAAATGGTGTTTATGATTACACTAAATTCGAAGGTGAACACGGTGCTAAACGCAGTGCAGCAGAGCAAGTTGACTACTTAGAAGAATTAATTGGTAAATATCCAATCATCACTATTGAAGATGGTATGGATGAAAACGATTGGGAAGGTTGGAAACAATTAACTGATCGTATCGGTGATAAAGTTCAATTAGTTGGTGATGATTTATTCGTAACTAACACTGAAATTTTATCTAAAGGTATCGAACAAGGTATTGGTAACTCAATCTTAATCAAAGTAAACCAAATCGGTACATTAACTGAAACATTCGATGCTATTGAAATGGCTCAAAAAGCTGGATATACTGCGGTTGTATCTCACCGTTCTGGTGAAACTGAAGATACTACAATTGCTGATATCGCAGTTGCTACAAATGCAGGTCAAATTAAAACAGGTTCATTATCTAGAACTGACCGTATTGCTAAATACAATCAATTATTACGTATTGAAGATGAATTATACGAAACAGCTAAATTTGAAGGAATTAAATCTTTCTACAATTTAGATAAATAATATCTCTTTAATTTTTATAAGAGTTCACGCTTATGATTTAATATCTTAATTGAATTGTCCGTTGCAGAGTTGAGGCTGCAACGGGCTTTTTTAGTTAAGTACATTTTAAATTATTAATGTAAACTGATATAATAATGTGAGTAATTTTGTAAAAGGAGTACAATTATGACAGACTCAAATGCTAAAGAAATAAGAACTGGACGTTTAATTGCGATAAGTTCATTAGTGTTTTGTATTTTACTTATCCTTCACCACTTTATTGTATTAGATGAATCAACAGCTAAATCAATTTTATCTTTAGCTGGTCAAAAAACATCAGATACAGCAGTAAAAAACATTTTAAATAGTGACCGATACACTGGCATTATGTACATTTTAGCTTATTTGGCAGGTACTGTTGCTTTCTGGAATCGCCATCCATATTTATGGTGGTTTATGTTTGCCGTATATATTTCTAATGCACTATTTACACTCGTAAATCTTTACTTATTTATTCAAGGTATTTTAGATGTAAAAAATGTACTTGCAGTTTTACCAATTTTAATTGTAGTGATTGGATCTATTATTCTAGCAATTTATATGCTAGTTGTTTCTATTAAACGTAAAAGTACTTTCAATAGATAGAAGTTTGATTACATCAATAAAGATGTGTTATAATTTCTTTCGTATATAATGAACGGAGGACAATTTTTATGCATACATTAATCATCGTTTTATTAATAATAGATTGTATTGCATTAGTGACTGTTGTATTACTCCAAGAAGGTAAAAGTAATGGACTTTCAGGTGCTATTAGTGGTGGCGCTGAACAATTGTTTGGTAAACAAAAACAACGTGGCGTCGATTTATTCTTGCATAGATTAACAATAATTTTAGCTATTTTATTCTTTGTACTTATGTTTTGTATTAGTTACTTAGGTATGTAGAGAATATTATATTTGTTTTAATGAAGTAAATGAATCTTAACCAAGACTGATAAATGATAGGGCAAATGAATCACATTTGCTATTAAGTATTATCAGCCTGAGTCCGACGATATACTTGTCGGACTTTTTTATTTTATAATTAAGACAACCATGTTTTTAAACCATATGTTAAAGGGAATAATGATTTATCAAGTCATTTTGATAATAATGAAGAGTTTTTAAATATATCTAATATAATGAAAAACTTAACTTATTTAGGATAGATTGAGTACTTATCATAAGGGAGAGGGATTTTAATCATGCAAATTAAACTACCAAAACCATTCTTTTTTGAAGAAGGTAAACGTGCAGTGTTACTTCTTCACGGCTTCACAGGTAACTCTGCTGATGTAAGACAACTTGGGCGTTATCTTCAAAAAAAGGGCTATACATCTTATGCTCCACAATATGAAGGACATGCAGCGCCCCCAGAAGAAATATTAAAATCTAGTCCTTTTGTTTGGTTTAAAGATGTTTTAGATGGTTATGATTATTTAGTAGACCAAGGTTACGAAGAAATAGCAGTAGCTGGTTTATCATTAGGTGGCGCCTTCGCATTAAAACTAAGTTTAAATCGTGACGTGAAGGGGATTATAACTATGTGTGCACCTATGGAGAATAAAACAGAAGGTTCGATTTATGAAGGTTTTCTTGAATATGCACGTAACTTTAAAAAATATGAAGGTAAAGATCAACAAACGATTGATCAAGAAATGGAACAATTTCATCCAACTGAAACCCTGAGAGAACTGAGTGACACTCTAAATGGAGTTAAAGAACATGTCGATGAAGTAATTGATCCAATACTTGTCGTACAAGCAGAACAAGATACAATGATTGATCCTCAATCAGCAAATTATATATATAATCATGTCGATTCTGATGAAAAAGAAATCAAATGGTATCAACATTCAGGTCATGTGATTACCATTGATAAAGAAAAAGAGAAAGTCTTTGAAGATGTATATCAATTTTTAGAATCATTGGAATGGACAGAGTGAAAAATAAAGATGTAGGAGAGAAAGGAGGGGCATAATGAATTTAAAGCAATCCATCGAAGAAATGATTAAACAACCTGACTATGAACCCATGTCAGTATCTGACTTTCAAGATGCGTTAGGTTTAAATAGTGCCGACTCATTTAGAGATTTAATTAAAATACTCGTTGAATTAGAACAGTCTGGTTTAATTGAACGTACAAGAACAGACAGATATCAACGTAAACAATCCAACAAAACAAATTCAAAATTAATCAAAGGAACGTTAAGTCAAAATAAAAAAGGCTTTGCTTTCTTAAGACCTGAAGATGACGAGATGGATGATATTTTTATTCCACCAACTAAAATCAATAGAGCATTAGATGGAGATACCGTCATCGTGGAAATTCAAAAATCTCGTGGAGAACATAAAGGTAAAATTGAAGGTGAAGTAAAATCTATTGAAAAGCATTCAGTTACACAAGTTGTTGGAACGTATAGCGAAGCAAAGCATTTTGGTTTTGTATTACCGGATGACAAACGTATCATGCAAGATATCTTTATACCTAAAGGACAAAATTTAGGTGCTGTAGATGGGCATAAAGTATTAGTACAAATTACGAAGTATGCCGATAGTACAGACAATCCAGAAGGCCACGTTTCAGCAATATTAGGTCATAAAAATGATCCAGGTGTAGATATACTTTCCATCATTTACCAGCATGGAATAGAAATCGAGTTTCCAGATGCTGTATTACAAGAAGCTGAAGAAGTACCAGATGTAATAGAACCCTCTGAAATCGAAGGGCGTCGTGATTTAAGAGATGAATTAACAATCACTATAGATGGTGCAGATGCTAAAGATTTAGATGATGCCATTGCTGTAAAAAAATTAAAAAATGGCAACACCGAGCTTACAGTTAGTATTGCAGATGTAAGTTACTATGTAAAAGAAGGCTCAGCTTTAGATAAAGAAGCATATGATCGTGCGACAAGTGTGTATCTTGTCGATCGAGTAATCCCGATGATTCCACATCGTCTAAGTAATGGAATATGCTCATTAAATCCGGAAGAAGATCGTTTAACATTAAGTTGTCGAATGGAAATAAATGAACGAGGCGAAGTTGTAAAACATGAAATCTTTGATAGTGTAATACATTCAAACTACAGAATGACATATGATGCTGTTAACAAAATTATCACTGATCAAGATTCTGAAATACGTTCACAATATAAGGATTTAACACCTATGTTAGATTTAGCGCAAGATTTATCAAATAGATTAATTCGTATGCGTAAACGTCGTGGAGAAATTGATTTTGATATTAATGAAGCGAAAGTACTTGTGAATGACGAAGGTATTCCAACAGAAGTGCTAATGAGAGAACGCGGCGAAGGAGAACGTTTAATTGAATCGTTCATGTTAGCAGCCAATGAAACAGTAGCTGAACACTTCAATAAATTGGAAGTACCATTTATTTATCGTGTTCATGAACAACCAAAATCCGACCGATTAAGACAGTTCTTCGACTTTATTACCAATTTCGGTATAATGATTAAAGGTACAGGTGAAGATATTCATCCGACAACATTACAAAACATTCAAGAAGAAGTTGAAGGTAGACCGGAACAAATGGTTATTTCAACGATGATGTTACGTTCTATGCAACAAGCACATTATGATGATGTTAATTTAGGGCATTTTGGTTTGTCTGCTGAGTACTATACTCACTTTACGTCTCCAATACGCCGTTATCCTGATTTAACAGTGCATAGATTAATTCGTAAATATTTAATAGAGAATTCCATGGATAAGAAAGAAATACATCATTGGGAAGAGACGTTGCCAGAATTAGCCGAACACACATCACAACGTGAACGTCGTGCCATTGAAGCCGAACGTGATACTGATGAATTGAAAAAAGCTGAGTATATGATTCAACATATTGGTGATGAATTTGAAGGTATCATTAGCTCGGTTGCTAACTTTGGTATGTTTATAGAATTACCTAATACTATTGAGGGTATGGTTCATATCGCTAATATGACAGACGATTATTATCATTTTGATGAACGACAAATGGCACTAATCGGTGAACGTCAAGCAAAAGTCTTTCGCATTGGTGATGAGGTCAAAGTTAAAGTGACACATGTTGATGTGGAAGAACGCATGATAGATTTCCAAATTGTTGGCATGCCATTACCTAAAAAGACATCATCACAACGACCTGCTCGTGAGAAAACCATTCAAGCTAAAACACGTGGCAAGTCTTTAGACCATACTAAAAGTGATCGTAATGGTAAAGGTAAAAAGAAAAAGCGTAAGCAACGTAAAGGTAAAAATGCTCGTAAAAAAGATAAACAAGGTAATACGCACCACAAACCTTTTTATAAAGATAAAAGTGTGAAGAAGAAATCACGTCGAAAGAAAAAATAGTCAGCAAAGATGAGGTGAGTAATAGTGGCTAAGAAAAAATCAAAATCACCAGGTACGTTAGCTGAAAACCGTAAAGCAAGACATGACTACAATATTGAAGATACAATTGAAGCGGGGATTGCTTTAAGAGGTACTGAAATTAAATCCATACGTCGTGGTAGTGCCAATTTAAAAGATAGCTTTGCGCAAGTGAGACGAGGCGAAATGTACCTGAATAATATGCATATTGCACCATATGAAGAAGGGAACCGTTTTAATCATGACCCTTTACGTACACGTAAATTACTCTTGCACAAAAAAGAAATTCAAAAATTAGGTGAACGTACACGAGAAATAGGTTATTCTATTATTCCGTTGAAGTTATATTTAAAACATGGTCAATGTAAAGTTTTATTAGGTGTTGCTAGAGGTAAAAAGAAATACGACAAACGTCAAGCACTTAAAGAAAAAGCGGTAAAACGAGATATTGATCGCGCAGTTAAAGCCCGTTATTAAGCAATATCATTGCTTAATCGGGCCATCTTTGATATGATTGTTTGCAGTGTCAAATTGTTTTATTGATGATTTAATCAATATTTTGTTAGATTGATTTGAATTGAGGGGACGTTCTTGGATTCGACAGGGGTCCCCCGAGCTTATTAAGCGTGTCGGAGGGTTGGCTCCGTCATCAACACATTTCGGTTAAATATAACTGACAAATCAAACAATAATTTCGCAGTAGCTGCGTAATAGCCACTGCATCGCCTAACAGCATCTCCTACGTGCTGTTAACGCGATTCAACCCTAGTAGGATATGCTAAACACTGCCGCTTGAAGTCTGTTTAGATGAACTATAATCAAGCTAGCATCATGTTGGTTGTTTATTGCTTAGCATGATGCGAAAATTATCAATAAACTACACACGTAGAAAGATTTGTATCAGGACCTCTGGACGCGGGTTCGAATCCCGCCGTCTCCATTATTAAGCCTGCAACCCATGTGGTTGTGGGCTTTTTTGTATGTAATGTGGTTAGTAGTAAATATTCGATGAAGCTAAAATAAGGGACTTAAATATATGTATTGAGAGAGACGAAGTGATTATTAGGACGAATAAACAAGTAGAAAAGAGAGTTTTAAGAATGAGTAGAAATCCACTCAAAGCGCTATAAATGCCGGTTATAGCTCAAATAGCGTATATGTAACAGGTAGCAGACTATTGCGCAATGAGAAAGCAAAAGACTATATTCAAAGTAAGAAAGATGAGATTATAGACGATACAATTTTAACTGCGAAAGAAACACTATACTTACTATCACGTTCAGCGACACAGGACACATGAACCTCGTATACAACGAACATGCGGAATTAGTTGAGGTACCTATAAAAGCGAGTGATCGTTTAAAAGCTTGTGACCTACTTGGTCGTTACCACAGTATCTTTACTGATAAAGTGGATATGAATGTGGTAATGCCGATATTTATTGATAGTATTGTTCAAGACGGTGAGAAGAATGATAGTGATTTAAAAGAATTGTAAAAAGATTTAAATTAAGAAGTGAAAGAGTAAAATAGATATATGAGGAAATATTAGAAAAGCTACCGTGATTGGTAGCTTTTCTAATTTAGTATGTATTCTAATTATTTTATGTATAAATGATTTTTTATCACCATATTTAAATAGAGGTTTATCTTTTTAGTATATTTCATGTTAAAATAATATATTGCTTTTTAAGTTTATTATTTCATTTTGTTTTATATAGTTAATATAAAACTTCCCTTTTTTACGTTCCCAAATAAAAGTAGCCATATCTAAAATAGTATTACCTGTCATATTATTTGTATTTATTCCTTAAATTATTTTCATTTTTGTAAAAGCTCTAGTTTGATCTATTATTAATGTGAGTTAAAAGAAAGATCTACAGAATAAAGGACAATAATAAATACGAATATAATTACAATATTAATAATGTTATTCCTCCTTTAATTTATATTACTTGAATATAAAATTTGGGTTAATAAGAATGCGAAAGTGTATCTTTATAATGTTTAAGTGTTGATTTTGCATTAAACTCCGACAGTAAATTTCAATTTACAAAAACTTTAATTATCCAAACTTGAATTTATTGTTTAGTACGCTATGTTGATTATGGGAATATAATTTGGTGATTGGGAGTAAAAATAAAGCAAAGAAGTTATAATATTGGAAATGAGTAAAATATTTGGAACATTGATAATGAGCGCTCTATTCCTTTCAACTGCGACACCTATAGCAAGTGCTCAAGATACTATCCAAAATAACGATAATACAAATGTTAAGCAAATTACTGAAAAATCAAATAAAGATGATAAAATATTAGATGAATTTTTTAAAAATCCAGAAAGACCTAGCCAAAAAACTATTGATAACTTACCATCTAATTTAAAAGAAGGCACATCTGAAAGAATTGGTGGATCATACGCTGTTAAAAAAGGCATAAAAGCTATGATTAAAAATAAAAAAGCTGTGTTTAATGGTGTAAAAGAAATCAGTCCTCGTGCCGGAAAATCATTGAAAAAAAGATGGGATAAATATGTAAATCCTGCATTGAATAATGTATTAAAACAAGAAGAAGCTACATGGGGAAATGTACAAGGACAAGTTTCACAAGCTTTGATGGGAACTGGTATTAAAGATTCTACTGCAAGAAGCATAGGATTTTGGGTTTCTCAAGTTGGTCAAGCATTAATATAAAAAGAGTGTGATAAAATGAATAATGAAGAATTAGAAACAAGATTGTTATTAATGAAACAATCAATAGAACAATTACAAGAAAAACTAGCGCCTAACTTAAAAACTAGAGATTTAATGTTATTAAGATATATGTATTCATATAAAGAAATTAATATGTTAGATTCTTACTTGTTCCAATTGGCTACTAATAAAGAGCAAATAACAAAAAAACAATTCAAAACAAAATTGGAAAACATTAGAGAAGTACCAGAAATACCTATGAGACAAGTAAATGATATATTAGAGGGTTATAAAAATAGTGAGTTATATGTTGAATTGATAAATAGCATCATAAAATAAAC